>JANOPV010000084.1:0-10013 GCA_031422035.1 Sphingomonas sp.
TCGGCGGCGTCGAATAAATGATGGCCTTCGTCAAAGATCAGGCGGGTGGCGCGGCTTTCGCCCTCGCGCCGCCGCACGGCATTGACCATGACCAACGCGTGGTTGGCGATGACGATCTGAGCGGATTGCGCCGCGCGGGCCGAGCGTTCGATAAAGCAGCTGCGATAATGGGGGCAACCGGCATAGACGCATTCGCCGCGCCGGTCGGTGAGGGCGGCAGCGCCGGTGCGGCGGAACAGGGTGGTCAGCCAGCCGGGCAGGTCGCCGCCGACCATGTCGCCATCGCGGCTATAGGCAGCCCAGCGGGCGACGAGCTGAGCGAGCACGGCAGCACGACCGGCAAAGCCGCCCTGCATCGCATCCTCCAGGTTGAGGAGGCAGAGGTAATTTTCGCGGCCCTTGCGCACCGCGACCTTGGCCCGGTGGTCATCGGGGTTGGGGAAGAGGCGGCGGGTTTCCTGCGCCAATTGCCGTTGCAGCGCCTTGGTAAAGGTCGAAATCTGGACGCCGCCGCCGCTGTTCGCCGCCCACAAGGCGGCAGGAGCGAGATAGGCGAGGGTCTTGCCGATGCCGGTGCCAGCCTCCGCCAGCAGCATGTTGGGGCTGCCCTTGCGTGCTGGCGGCGCAAATATTGGCGCGATGGCGGCGGCCATGGCGCGTTGGCCGTCGCGGCGTTCGGCGTCAGCGCCGGTCAGGCCGTCGAGCCGGGCGAGGGTGTCGTCGCTGGAAATGGTGATAGTGCGCGGTGCGGGGCGCGGCGGGGCGTCCTCCCATTTGGGCAGGCGGGTGAAGAGCATCGGCTCGCCCTTGGCGGGGCGCGGCAAAGCGGCGTTGACGCTGGTGGCCCATGGCCAGCGGGCGCGGGCCAGCGCTTGCGCCACGTCCCACGCGCCCTCGCGCTCTGGCCAGTCGGTGGCGGTGAGTGTGGCCAGCAGTTTCTGTGCCGCGACCAGCAGCAGGCGGGCGATGGCCGCTTCATCGGGGGCCTCCGCCAGATCGAGCGCCCGGGCGAGGCCGCGCGGCGTTGGCACCATGAAGCAAGCGGGGTGGATGAAGGCGTAGAGTTCGAGCAGATCGAGGCCTGAGAGTTCGGCATGGCCCAAGCGCTGGCCGATCAGCGGGGCGTTGAGCAGGATGACTGGGGTGTCGGCGGCGATCCGCATCGCTTCCCCCCGACCCAGCGGGCGCACTGCGCCATCGGGCGCAGCGAGCCAGCAACCGGCATGGCTGGCATGGAGCGCCGGATAGGGCAGGGCAGAAGGGGGGGCATCACCCATGGCGCAGCTATGTTGAAGGGAGAACGGAAAGTAAACAACCGCTTGCGTTGTCGACACGGCGGCGGGGCGCAAAACATTAACCAGTTTGCGGTAAACCGGTCGCCATCGAAAGCTGCGAATAAGGCAGATATGGCGACGGGTTTTGGGCGTAAGGGCCTTTCAGCTGAGGACCTAGCGGCGGTGGTGCCAACCGGTTTTGGCCGAGCGCGGGTTGATCAGCCCAGTGGCGGCGATGAGCGTTCGCCGCAATTGCTGGCGTTTTTGGCGGCGGAACGTGCACAGCGCACGAGCGAGCCGGGCCTGTCGGAGATTGCCGAGACGACGCCGCGCGGCGCCATGCCCAGTGCAGAGCGCATACCATCTGGGTCCGCTCCGGTGGCGATCGTCCAGGAGCCCGAGCGGCTGATGATTATCGCTTATGTCTTGTGGTGGTTCGCCGCGCCGCTGGGTGCGCACCGCCATTATTGCGGCGCGCATATGTCGGGATTTGTCCAGATGGGCGTCTGGATCGCGGCGTTGGGCATCATGCTGTTTGCTGCCGCCGCAAACAGTATGGCCGGTGTCGTCCTCGGGCTGGCGGTGCTGGTGGGTGCGGGCCTGTGGTTCGTCGCTGATGCGTTCCTGATCCCCGGCATGTTGCGGCAGTTTAACCAGCGGCCATCGGCGCAGGCGTTCACTTGAAGCCGGAGATGCTCTGCGGTTGAAGCAGGGTTGCGTCGGGCGCGGCAAAGCCGCAATGCCTTGCCCATCATGACCGACGACCTTTCAGCGCTGCGCGGCGCCGCCCTCACCTCCAAAGCTTGGCCATTTGACGAGGCGCGCAAGCTCATCAAACGCTATCCGGACGGCAAGCGCGATGCAGCAGGCGCACTGGTGCCGGTGCTGTTTGAGACGGGTTATGGGCCATCCGGGCTGCCGCATATCGGCACGTTCAATGAAGTGTTGCGGACGACGATGGTGCGCAATGCTTATGGCGCGCTGACCGGTGGGCACCCGACCCGGCTGGTGGCGTTCAGTGATGATATGGATGGGCTGCGCAAGGTTCCGGACAATATTCCGAACACCGAAATGCTGCGCAACAATCTAGGGAAATCATTGACTTCCATCCCCGATCCGTTCGGGAAGTTCGACAATTTTGCTGCGCACAATAATGCAATGCTGCGGGCCTTCCTTGACCGCTTTGGGTTCGATTATGAATTCTTCAGTTCGACCGAAATGTATCGGTCAGGCGCGTTTGACGAGGCGATGCGCAGCGTGCTGCGGCACTATGATGCGATCATGGCGGTAATGTTGCCGACATTGCGGGCAGAGCGCGCGGCGACCTATTCCCCGGTGCTGCCGATCAGCGCGGCGAGCGGGCAGGTGCTGCAGGTGCCGGTGACGGTGGTGGATGCCGAAGCCGGGATTGTCGCCTTTGACGAGGGCGGTCAGCGGATCGAGCAGTGCATCCTTTCGGGCGGGGCCAAGCTGCAATGGAAGGTCGACTGGGCGATGCGCTGGGTCGCGCTGGGCGTCGATTATGAGATGTATGGCAAAGATCTGACCGATAGCGGCGTGCAATCAGGCAAGATTGCGCGGGTGCTGGGTGGGCAAGCCCCGGCCGGGCTGATCTATGAGATGTTCCTCGATGAGAATGGCGAGAAAATCTCCAAGTCGAAGGGCAATGGTCTGAGCCTAGAGCAATGGCTGACCTATGGAACGCAGGAGAGTCTGGCCTTTTACGCCTATCGTGAGCCCAAATCGGCCAAGCAATTGCACAGCGGCGTCATCCCGCGCGCGGTTGATGAATATGAGCAGTTCCGCGCGAGCTATGCCGCGCAAGACATCGACAAACGGCTCGGCAACCCGGTGCACCATGTGCATGATGGTGTGGTCCCAGCGGACGGCCCGCCGGTGACATTCGGGCTGTTGCTGAATTTGGCGGGCGTGCTGGGTGGCAGTGCGACGGCGGCGCAGGTCTGGGCGTATCTGGGGAATTATGTCAGCGGCGCGCGTGCGGCAACCCATCCGGCGCTGGACGCGCTGATCGGCCATGCGCTGGCTTATAATCGGGATTATGTAGCGCCGACGCTGAACCGGCGGGCGCCAACGGCGGCAGAGGCTGGCGCCTTGCGCGCACTCGATGCGGCGCTGGCGCAGCTTGGCGAAAATGCAGCTGCCGAGGACATCCAGACCGCGGTTTACGCCATCGGCAAGAATGCGGCGCATGGGTTCGAATCCCTGCGCGACTGGTTTCGTGCGCTATACGAAATCCTGCTGGGCAGCGAGCAAGGCCCGCGCATGGGCAGCTTTATCGCGCTCTATGGCGTGGTCAACACGCGGGCGTTGATTGCCGAGGCGCTGGCTCAGGCGGGCTGAGCCGTCACGGTGCGCAACACATCGGCATAGCTCGGCGCGATCATCATCCGGTCGCTATAGCCGCCGCTGACCAGCGCCGCGTGCGCCGCGCGCAGCCGGTAACAGGGCACCCCCATGAACACATGATGCTCGATGTGATAATTCACCCAATAGGGCGCGACGGTGGCGCGTTCCGCCCAATTTGCCTGGGTGGTGCGGGCGTGGCTGAACGGGTCGCCCTGGCCGGTTGCGGTGCACGCATGTTCGGCGATGTTGCGGATGCGCAGGGCAAGCTGGAATGTCGTCATCAGCCCCGCTAGCCATAGGACAAAGGCGACCCAGCCAACGGTCAGCAGGGCGATGGCGAGCAGGATTAGCTGCACCGTGAGGAACCGTCCGACGGCTTTGGCGACGGTGATGGCGGCGGCGGTGGTGGCGGACATTGGTGCGGACAGGCCAGCGGTACCGCCGCGGTTGAAGGGGGTTCCGGCCGCAGCGCTGCGATTGACGGCGCGGTCGCCAGCGGTTTCACTTTGCAACAGCGCCCGGACGCCGCGCGCGGCCAGCGTGAATTGGACGATCCGCTGTTTGACGAAGGTCTGCCCGGTCAGGTCGCGGACGATTTTCCGCCACAGACTGGCGCGGGTCGTCGGGAATGGGGCGGAGAGGCCAAGGTCGGGATCTTCGGGCTGCTGCGTATAGCGGTGGTGGGTGAGGTGATAGGCGCGGTAACTTTGCAGGTCGCTGCCGACTGCCGCGCCGCTGGGCCATTCGCCGAGCCAGTTGTTCAGCCGGCGGCGGGGGTGGAGCAGGCCGTGCGCGCCATCATGCATCAGGATGGCGAGGCCCAGCTGGCGGCCACCGAGGATGGCGAGCGCCAGCGGGGTGGCGGCTAGCCCCGCCGCCCAGTGCCATTGCCACAGCAGCGCGGTGCCGCCTGCGGTCGCGGCGACAATCAGCCAGGCGTGGACAATCAGCCAAGCCCCGCGCCATGACGAAACCGCAGTCAACGCGCGCCATCGGTCAGCGGCGAAAATGGTGGTCGGGCGAAGGGCGGCAACCTGAGGCATGCGCGCATCGTAAGCCGGGCCGCGATGATATGCCAGTAGCGGCGTTGCGCCCCCCAATCGCCCCCTTGCCAGCCCCCGATTTCCTGCCATCATGGCACATAAGTCGAGCGCAACAGGGGGTCGTGTGAGCGCAGACAGGAATCAGGAACCGGCGGTTACGCCAGCGCCATCGGCGCGGCGCTTTAGCGCATTTATCAGCTATTCCCATGCTGATGAGCGCGTCGCCGCGCGGCTGCACCGCGACATCGAAACCTATCGGTTGCCGAAACGGCTGCGTGATCGTGATGGCGCGGATGTCGCGGGCGGGCGGCTGGGGGCGGTGTTCCGGGACCGCGCCGACCTCGCCGCGGCCGACAGCCTGAGCGACGCCATCCGCGCGGCGCTCGCCGATTCGGGCGTGCTCATCGTGCTGTGCTCCCCCGATGCCGCCCAGTCGCGCTGGGTCGATGCCGAAATCCGCTTGTTCCGAGAGGTCAACCCCGGCGCGCCAGTGCTGGCGGCGGTGGTGCGCGGTGAACCGGACGCGGCGATGCCAGCGGCGCTGACCGATAATGGGCGCGAGCCGCTGGCCGCTGACCTGCGTGAACAGGGTGACGGGCGCAAACTGGGCTTTCTCAAAATTGCCGCCGCGCTGGCCGGGGTGCCGCTCGACGCGCTGATCCAGCGCGACGCCCAGCGCCGCTTGCGCCGCGTGATGGCGGTCACGGTCGCAGCCCTGATTGCACTGCTAGCCATGGCGACGATGACCGCCCTCGCCATCTCCGCGCGCAATGAAGCGCAAGTGCAGCGTGCCGAGGCAGTGCGGCAACGGTCGCAGGCGAACGGGCTTGTCGATTTCATGCTGACCGATTTGCGAGAACGACTGCGCGGGGTTGGCCGGGTCGACATCATGCGCGCCGCCGCCAGCCGGGCGCTGGAAAATTATCGGCAGGACGATGATGGCACCCAGCTACCCCCCGACAGCGCAGCGCGGCTGGCGCAGGTGCTGATGGCGATTGGCGAGGATGATGCCAATTCGGGGCGGCTCAACGAAGCCGAACGGTCCTTTACCGAAGCGCACCGGACGACGGCGGCCTTATTGACTGCCGAGCCGAATAATCCGGCGCGCGTATTTGCACATGCGCAGAGCGAATTTTGGCTGTCGCGCGGACATTATGACCGCGGCAATTTTTCGGACGCGATGCCCTATGCCCGCCGGTATCGGCAACTCGCTTATCGGCTGCGGACGCTGGAGCCCGGGACAATCCGCAGCGTGCGGGAGGTCGCCTACGCCGAAGGGGCAGTTTGCTCGGTCGAACAATTGCGCGGCAATCCCGATGTCGACTCGTGCGAAAATGCCTTTCACGCCCAGCAAGATGTGCGCCGGCGGTTGCCCAATGACCTGTCGGTGCTGAGCGATGTCAGCAGCCGCGCGGGCTGGCTGGCCGATGCCCTGGAGCGCCGTGACGGCGTTCGTGCTGGAATGCCGTATCGCCTGGAGCAGTTGCGGATTGCGCGGCGCCTGGTGGCAGCTGAGCCGCAAAATTGGGACCACCGGGAGACATTGGTCGGCGCGCTCTATTCGGTTGCGACAGCCAATATTCGCGCAAATCAGACGGCTGCCGCGACGCCTGTGCTGCGCGAGGCGCAAACCAACATTGCGGCCATGCGGCGGCATGATGCGGCCAATTCGCGCTGGGCCGATCTGCAACGACTGATTGAAGAGCGACTGTAATGGCGCGTTGCCACGCTAGAACGAAGGGGGATTGACCATGAACGCGAGCGAAGATTTTGCTGACATTCTCAGTGTTGGTGCTTATCCGATGGCCGCGACCGCGCCGACTTCGGTGCCCACCAAATTGATCGTCATGGAAATTGACTTCGGGGCGGGGCTCAACCCTCGCTGTCGGATGCGGGGCCGTTTTGATCTCACCACCGCTTTATCTGCTGAGCAGGCGATCAAGCTGGCAGCGGGTGGATCGAGTGCGGCGGCACTTTCGGCGGACGACAGTCTCGCACGGCGGTGGACCGTCCCGGTATTTCGGCGCCCGAACGGGGGTCGGCGGGTCCGGGCACTGTCACTGAATTCCAATGAGAATATTTATGTTGCCATCTTGCTGCATGAGTCGATCGATCATGTGCAGTTTTCCAGCGAATATGCGCCATTTAACGCGGGATCAGCCGATGCTGCCAAGCAGTTTCACCAGCCGATCAATGTTATCATCGAAAAAAGCGGTGCCGTCTCGATCGGCAATCCAGGCGATCCCGCACCTGCGGTCGATCCTTATGACGCCAGTGATGGCCGCCAAGCGCGGATGGCGTATTTCGCTGCGAACGCCGTCAGTTATCCGGCAGGCGTGACCGAACTGCCGTTCAATATCGTGCTGGAAGCGGTTGGCCGGGTGCGGACCGCCCCGGGTGAATGGACGATCCACCGGACCCCGATCATCATCGACCCCGACCTGCGCTATCCACCGGTCCATGGCGGTATTCCAACCGAGCCTTGATCGCCGCGCGTACACTTTACTCATAATTTGGAGCATAAAAATGTCGCTGCCCATAATCACATTTCCTGAAGGTCGGGATGTTCGACCGACGCTGGCCATAGCGCTGCACGTCTCATCGACCGGCGGACTCGCTGTTCAATATACCGGGATACGTCGCTTTGATCTGACGACCTGTTCTATCGCCGATGTGGTCAAAGATCTGTCTGACGCCGAATTTCGATGGAAGAAACCGAGCTTTGGCAAGATGAATACGGCGCTGACGATCAATGTTGATAAGCCGACAACAGCGTTGATCTTCGTGCTCGACCCTTCGCTCGACGCTGAATTTTCCAATAGTCTGCCGCCGTTTTTTGCGAGCGACATGCGCAGTGCGCGGGCGCTGTGCAATCCGACGCTGTGGCCAGCGTGCAGCGAGACGCGCGGGGCGGTGCATATTGCATCGGTCATCACCAACATGGACGCGGTGAAGGAGCCGGGCGACATCGCGTTCAACATCGCGCTCGATAATGTTGGCGTTACGGCGATTGACGGCCAACCCTATCGCACGCCGATCATCATCGATCCGGACTTTCCGCATCCGCCTGCCCATGGCGGCGTTGGCGGGGGCGGGCCACCCTGATGCGATCAGGTGCTGCGGCGTTTTGGTGCCACCTGCCCTTGACCTTTGGCCGACAATGGCCGCACCATCGCAGCCGTAATGACTGACATTGCCATCATCCGTTCGCTGGCGCGCACTGGCGCGACTGAGCGGGCGTGGGCGGCGTTTGCGGCGGCGGGGTTTGGCGATGCGGCCAATGACCCGCGGCTGCTGTGCCTGAAGGGCCGTTTGCTTAAGGACCGAGCGATGCAGGCGGCGCCAGCTGAGCGGCCACAGATGCTGCGTGCGGCGGCAGAAGCCTATGGCGCGGCGGCGCAATTGGGGCAGGACACTTATTCGCGGATCAATGCCGCGACGCTGGTGTATCTGCGCGGGGACCGGGCGGCTGCGGCGGCGCTCGCGGCAGATGTGCTGGATATGCTCGACAGCGGTGCGCATGAGGCGGAGACGCCCTATTGGCTAGGCGCGACCCGGGCCGAGGCACTGTTGCTGGCGGGGCGGGTTGGCGATGCGCAAGCCGCGCTCGCCGACGCGGTCGCGCGGGCACCAGCAGCGCGCGAGGACCGGGCGGCGACATTGCTGCAATTTCGGCGGATATTAGCGGCGGATGGTGCGGATGATGGCTGGCTCACAGTCTATGATCTGGCCCCGGTGCTCCATTTTCGCGGGGCGATGCGGCTCGGCACGGCGGCGGATGAAGCGGCGATCCGCGACGCCGTCACCGCGATTGCGCCGGGGCTGGCCTTTGGTGCGCTGGCGGCGGGGGCGGACATTGTCGCGGCTGAGGCGGCACTGGCCTGTGGGGCTGAGCTGCACATACTTCTCCCGGCAGCGTCCGACCTGTTCCGCGCGCAATCGGTCGCGCCGCTCGGCGGCGATTGGGCGGTGCGATTTGACCGGCTGATTGCAGCGGCGACGAGCCTTGAGTGCCTCGATGAGCCAGGCGGGCTGACCCATGCGGCGATGGTGCTGGGCGAATGGATGGCGCTGGGGCTGGCGGTGCAGGAGGCCGCGCTGGGCGATCGCGCGCCGGTGCTGATGGAGGCAGTCCACCGCAAGGACCGGGCGGCGCAGGGTCTAGCATTTGCGCATGACCTGCGCACTGTGCAGCTGTCGACGCCCGATGGTCCGGCGGCGCACGCGCTGCCGCCGCCCGATGAGCCGTCGATCTGGATCGCCCGGCCCGATGACGGTTCGGTGCAGCCACTGCCGCTGAGCATTGCGGCGGGACTGCTCGATACGCTGCCGCCGGGTAGCGTGATCGACGTTGATGCGCTGGGTGAGGGCGGCGGCGAGCCACCGCGGTTCACAGCTTTGCGGCAATTGGGGCGGAGCCATGCGCTGATCGCCTCACGCCCGGCGGCGTTGGTGTTGCAAACGATCTGTGCCGGCTGTCGGTCGGTGCTGGTCGGGGAAACCGCTGGCACTGGCGGGCCGGTTGAAATTTACGACCTCATCATCCACGCCAGTTGAGCGCACAGCGCCTCGCCGCCGGGCGCCACTTAGACGATCAGATCTTCGAGCAAGCGCATTGACTGGATGATCCAGCCGTCGCCGTTGCGCGCGATGATTCCGCGTCGTTCGAGATTGGAGATCGCCCGTGAGGCCGTCTCTCGGGTAGTTTGCACGCTGGTGGCGAGCGCCGCGACGATGGGGGCGGGGCGGATGTTGCGGTCCGCATCGGCGAGTTCGATGAGTTTGGCATAAAGGCGGCCAGGCGCGGTCAGGCTGTTGCGCGCAGCAAAGCGCGCCAACAATTGCGTCGTCTGACGGGAGAAGCTGCGCGCCACAGCAAGAGCAAAGCCAGCGTCGCTGATGCCAATGCGGTCGACGGTGCCGACGGGAAAGGCGAGGACGATCGAGGGGCGGGCCGCGAGCAAGGCACCGGGCAGCGGCGCGCACTCGCCGCTCCAGCTGCCGACGAGATCGCCCGGGGCATGGGCCGCAATGACGGTGGCGCGCCCGTCCGGTGATACGGTTTCGCAGCGGATCGCGCCATCCAGCACAAGCCAGCCTGCGGGCGGAACATCTCCCTGATGCGCGAGTGCTTCGGCGGTGGCGAGCTGTCGCAGCTGTCCGGCATGACGCAGCGCGATGGCCGGCACCTGCTCACACCGGAGCGCTGCCGCAATGGCGGCGATCTGGTCCGCTTCGGTCATCGCGCCCCTGTCTCGATCTCTCGTCTCGACTGGTGCCATGCTAGCGCGAATGCGGCGCTGCGCAATAGGCGGGCGCAATAGGCGCG
>JANOPV010000085.1:0-13082 GCA_031422035.1 Sphingomonas sp.
GATGTAGCCGTCATCATCGATCACCGCGACATCGCCAGTGCGCAGCCAACCGTCGATAAACGTATCGTCATCGGCATCGGGCCGGTTCCAATAGCCCTGCATGATCTGCGGTCCCGCCACCACGAGCTCGCCGGGGACACCGAGTGCAGCAGCCTTGGTCGGATCATCCCGGTCGACGAGTTTCACGCGCGTCGCCGCCAGCGGCTGGCCGATGGAGCCCGGTCTGCCCGACCCGTCATAGGGGTTGCACGACACGACGCCGCTGCTTTCGGTCAGGCCATAGCCTTCGACCAGCAACGCCCCGCTCGCGTCCCGAAACTTGCTCGCCAGTTCCGCCGCCATCGGTGCCCCTCCGGAAATGCAGACCCGCAAGGACGAGAAATTGGTCTTCGCGAAGTCGGCATGGTCGAGCAGCGCCTGATACATGGTCGGCACGCCCGGCATCGCGGTAATCCGCCGCCGCGCCACTGCTTTTAGCGCCGCGCCCGCATCAAAGCGCGGCAGCATCACGATCTCTCCGCCATTCAGTACCGTCCGGTTGAGGACGCAGGTATTGGCGAACACGTGGAAAAACGGCAGCACCCCTAGGATGCGGTCATCCGGTCCGTCATGCGGGTCAATGGCATCAACCTGCCGGGCATTGGCGCTCAAATTCTGATGCGTCAGCCGCGCGCCCTTCGGCACGCCCGTCGTGCCGCCAGTATATTGGATCAGCGCGGTGTCGCGCTCCGCGTCAATGGCAACAGGTGCGGGCTCTGCACCATGACTCAGCAGGCTGGCAAAGCGGGTAATTCGCGGGTCAATCGGAATCGGCGTGCGCTCAGCCTGCTTAAACAACCGATAGAGCAGCGATTTAGCGGGGGGCAGCACCCCCGCAACCGTGCCAACAACCACCTGTTCCAAGCCTGACCCGTTGAGCACCTTCAGCGCGTTGGGCAACAGCGCGGTCACATCCAGCGTGATGAGGATCCGCGTCCCCGAATCCGCTACCTGATGGGTAAGCTCGTCCACCGTATATAGCGGCGAGAAATTGACGACGATGGCCCCGGCCAGCAGCGCCCCATAATAAGCCGCGACATAATGCGGCACGTTCGGCAGATACAGCCCAACCCGGTCACCGGGCCTAATACCCAGCGCCTGCAAGCCAGCCGCCGTACGGCGAACGGCGTCCGCGACCGCCGCATAACGATAGGACCGCCCCATGAAATCAAGCAGTGCTGCATTGGGCACCCGCGACGCCGAGGCAAAGAACATATCCGGCAGGCTGAGCGGGGGCAGCGTCCGATCCCACGCGCCAGGATGCGCATAGGTCTGCGCCCAAGGATAGACGGTCAGGTCCGTCGCGGCATCGGCGATTGTCATGCGCACTCCATGCGGTCTCTCCTGCCGCGCCACCAGTGGTAATTGCGCCGCAGCGGTGAACAAGCCCTTACTGCGCTGACCCCCGCAAATTGCCGACGCTGTGGCGGATGGGTAACATTGCCCTAACCGTCGATCGCGCTTGACATCGCACCGTCACAGGGGTGCAAGGGGCGCGGCTGGGCAAAGTAAAAGCGGAGTGGGTGATGCTAGGGACTATCCTGTTCATCGACGATAATACGGGCACCGCGATCATCCGCGCCGATGATGGCAAGCGGTACCGTTTCCCGGTCAGCGATTGGCCCGGCGGTGCGGCACTGTCCGCCGGCGTCCGCGCTGATTTTGATGTCGATGGTGATCGCGCCCTTGCCCCCTTTCCGGTAACGGCAGCAGTAGCGGAGATCGTTGCCAAACCCGCCGCAACGCCCGTGCCGCCGGCGATTGCACCGCCTCCAGCGCCTGCGCCTGCGCCTGCGCCTGCACCCGTGGTTCCAGCAAAGCCAGCGCCCGTCGCCAAACTCACCGGCACTAAAAAGCCGACTGCAAAAGCAACACCGGACCCTGCGCCTTCACCACCTGCTGACCCGGTCACCGTCGCACCGGCCGCTGCATCACCAGTCACGCCCCCCATTACCGTTGCCCCTATTGACATAGCGGGCGCCAACACCGACCCCGTCGAGCCGACCCGGCCCATATCGCCGGCATCAGGCGACGCGCCCGATTATGTAACCATGAGCCAAGATTCCAGCCCCGATGACAATAGCGGCCTCAAGGGCATATTGGTGGTCGGCGGCGCGGTGTTGCTGCTCGCCTTTGCCGCGCTCGCCTACATGATGTGGGACAATGGCGAAGCGGCGGGCGTCAGCGAGATTGCCGCGACGACCGAGGCCTCGACCCTGTTTGCGCAGGAGGACCTGCCGGTCCGCAACACCGCGTCGATGACCAACTCGACCGTGCTCGGCCGCATCGCGCGCGGCGACCGGGTGACCGGCGTCGAAGTGGCGGGCGCATCTGACCCGCAATCGCGCTGGCTGCGGCTGGATGGCGGCAACCGCTTCATTCCGATGACCGGACTGTCACCTGCTGCACCACCGGCCATCTCCGTTGCGCCGCCGGAGCCAGTCGTTCCAGTGGCGCCGCCGACTGCCCCCGACGATGGCAATTACGAAGAGACTTACGGTCGCCAGGGTGGTGACTATCGCGCTGATCGTGACGGGCCGATTGACGCTTTGCCGCCTGTTCGCCCTGCCCCACCGCCGCGCCGTGCAACCCCGCCGCCGCCGCGCCGGATCACCCCGCCGCCGCCACCGCGCCGCATCCCGCAGCCGCCACCGCGCCGCATCGACCCGCGCGAAACGCCGGCGGTCGGCGATGGCTACCAGGGTGGCAGCACGCCAAACTAGTCGCGCCGGTCAGGCTCTCGGGTGCGCGCTCGAATAAATGTCGAGCAACCGCGCGGTATCCACCGCAGTATAAAGCTGCGTTGAGCTCAGGCTGGCATGGCCGAGCAGTTCCTGCAGGCTCCTGAGGTCGGTTCCTGCCGCCAGCAAATGCGTTGCAAAGCTGTGGCGCAGCGCGTGCGGCGTGACACTGTCGGGCAGGCCCAGTGCGGTGCGCGCCACCCGCATCCGGCGGCGGACGATAGCGGGGTTAAGCCGGTCGCCGCGCAGTCCGCGGAACAGTGGCGCATCTGTCGCAAGCGGCCACGGGCATGCAGCAACATAGGCATTGAGCGCGGAGCGGACGATGGGCAGCACCGGCACTTGCCGCTGCTTGCCACCCTTGCCCAGCACCCGGATCGTCTCACCGCCGCCGCCCGCACTGCCAGCGCTCAGCGCCTCACCGTCCAGCCCGATGGCCTCACCAATCCGCAAGCCCGAACCATAAAGCAGCAACAGCAGCGCCAGATCACGCGCTCCCTGCCAGTCCGCCGTATCGCCGACCGTCTCGGCCATCGCCACTGCTTCGTCAGGCGACAATGGCCGCGGCAGGCGGCGCTTAACCCGCGGCCCTTGCAACGTCGGCACCTGCGCGCCCTCACCGCCCACGAACCGCAGAAAGCCCCGCACGGCGCTCAACTCGCGTGAGGCCGAGGCATTACCGATTCCCTCGCCCCTCCGCGCCGCCAGAAACGCACGAATATCGGCGGCAGACAGCCCGTGCAGCACCGCCGCATCCACGCGCTCGCCGCGATACTCAGCCAGGAAATCGCACATCCGTTGCGCGGTCGCGGTATAGGCACGCAGCGTATGCACCGACCGCCGCTGTTGCAGCCGCAACTTATCCGCCCAGCCAATGACGAGCGGGTGGAGGGGTTGGTCGCCGTTCATTGGTGTAACCTACGCCACCGCAACGATGCGCGGCAAGATGGCATCGAGCAGCGGGATGCCCGCCTCAGTGATCGTCAGCTGGTCGTCCGTCCGCTCAACCAGACCATGCCCAGCCAGCACCGTCACTGCTCGCCCATCGATCAGGTCCGCCACCGCAATCCCGGTCCGTCCCGCCACCGCCGCCAAGTCCAGCCCCTCAGCCAGCCGCAGTCCCATCAGCAATGCCTCGACCGCCTGCGTCGCCGGGGTCAGCGCCCGCTCGGCCTTGATCCCGTGGCCCGTCTCAGCAATCGCCGCCAGCCAATTCTCGGGCTTGCGGTGCCGCTCTGTCGCCTGCCCCAACCGCCGGCCATGCGCGCCCGGCCCAATCCCGACATAATCGCCATAGCGCCAATAGGTCAGGTTGTGGCGGCTCTCCTGCCCCACCCGCGCGTGGTTCGACACCTCATAGGCTGGCAGCCCCGCCGCACGCGCCATCGCCCGCGTCGCCGCAAACAAATCCGCCGCCAAATCCTCATCGGGCAGCACCAAATCGCCGCGCGCATGCAGCGTCTGAAACCGCGTCCCCGGCTCGATCGTCAGCTGATATAGCGACAGATGATCGGTCCCGAACGCTAGCGCCCGCGCCAGCTCGGCCTCCCAAGCGGCCAGGCTTTGCTCGGGCCGCGCAGTGATGAGGTCAAATGACACCCGGCGAAAATGCGCCTGCGCCGTCGCAATCGCCCGCATCCCCTCATCGACACTGTGCGCCCGACCAAGGAACGCCAACGTCGCGGCATCCAGCGCCTGAATGCCAACCGACACCCGATTGACCCCCGCCGCCGCCAGCGCCGCAAAATTGGCCACCTCCACCGAATTGGGATTGGCCTCCAGCGTGATCTCACAGTCTGCCGCCAGCCCCCAATGCCGGTCCGCCGCCGCAATCAGCGCCGCCACGGTGGCCGGCGGCATCAGGCTCGGCGTGCCCCCGCCAAAGAAGATCGAGGAAACCGGCCTCCCCGCCGTCAACGCCGCCTCATGCGCCATATCGCTGAGCAAAGCCGCACACCAAGCCGCCTGATCGACGCTCTCCCGAACATGCGAATTGAAATCGCAATAGGGACATTTCGAGACACAAAACGGCCAGTGGATGTAAAGGGCGAGCGGCTGGCCCACTTTAGTCAAAAAACCGCGGCGACCAGCTTGGCAAATGCATCGGCGCGGTGGCTGATCGCGTGTTTGTCCTCGGGCAGAATCTCGGCGAAGGTCTGCGTCCCGCCAACCGGCACGAACACCGGGTCATAGCCAAAGCCCAATGCGCCGCGCGGCGGCCAGGTCAGGCTCCCGCGCACCTCACCCTCGAACACCGCTTCCGCGCCATCTGGCCAGACCAGCGCCAGCGTGCAGACGAAGCGCGCGCTGCGGTCGACGTCCAGCCCGTGCTCGGCCAGCATCCCCTCGACCTTGCCCATCGCCATATACCAGTCGCGGCCCCGCCACTCCTGACCAGCCTCGCCCTCGAACGCCTGTCGCTCCGCCCAGTCAGCAGTATACACACCCGGCCGACCATTCAGCGCCGCAACCTCGAGCCCGCTATCATCGGACAATGCCGGATACCCAGCGCCAGCAGCAGCACGTGCCTTGATTAGGGCGTTCTGAGCAAAAGTGGTCCCCGTCTCCTCCGGCTCCGGCAGACCAAGGTCGGCAGCGCTGATCGGCTCAATGCCATAGGGCAATAACAGCGCCCGGATCTCGCGCAGCTTACCAGCATTGTGGCTGGCGATAACCAGCGTGCCGGGCGCAAGTTTTGGGATCACCGCCCCGTCGCCGCCCGCTGTGCCGCAAACACCTCGTCGCAGCCGATCCGCGCGAGCCTGAGTAGCCGCAGCAGCGCTTCCTCATCATAGGGCGCGCCCTCTGCGGTCGCCTGCACTTCGGCCAGCCGACCATCGCCGAGAATGACGAAATTGGCATCGGCTTCCGCGGTCGAATCCTCATCATAATCAAGGTCGAGCACCGGGGTGCCCGCACAAATCCCACAGCTGATCGCCGCGATCTGCTGGGTCAGCGGATCGTCCTTGATCGCTCCCGACTTCATCAGCCCGTCTATCGCCAGACGCAGCGCAATCCACGCGCCGGAGATCGCCGCCGTCCGCGTGCCGCCATCCGCCTGTATAACATCGCAGTCGAGGGTGATCTGCCGCTCGCCGAGCTTTTTGAGATCGGTAACGCTGCGCAATGATCGCCCGATCAGCCGCTGGATTTCCTGCGTCCGGCCCGATTGCTTGCCCCGCGCCGCCTCGCGATTGCCGCGGGTGTGCGTCGCCCGGGGCAGCATGCCATATTCGCCCGTGACCCAGCCCTGCCCCTTGCCGCGCAGCCAGCCGGGCAGCTTTTCCTCGACGCTGGCGGTGACCAGCACCTTGGTATCGCCAAAGCCGATCAGCACGCTGCCCTCAGCATGGCGGGTGAAGCCGGTTTCGATAGTGATGGAACGCATGGCGTCGGCGGCGCGGCCGGAAGGGCGCATGGTGGGGAGACTCCTGTGGTTGTCGCTAGATGCTCGAATGACTGGGCGATAGCGGCGGATAGCGGGAGACGAAAGGGGGCAGTTGCGAACGCGGTCCGTTCAGCGCAGCGCAAGCACGACTCCGGCACCAATACTGGCTATAGCCGGAGGAATATCATGCAAAGAGATCAAACCAGCCTTGCGACGCTGCGCGCGACCTTGCTCACCATCTTGTCTGGCGCGATCATAGCCGCGGCAACAATAATCTCGTCTGGATCGGTATCAGCGCAGACCAGCCGGGTTCAGCCAGCGCCTACCGAATCAGCGAACCGGCCTCTCTGGTTCCGCTCAGTAGAGGGCTGGCAAGTTCGGGCATGGGGCGCGGGGCGCGCCTATCGCTGGCGGGTCGAACGCTCCGGTCGCGGCATGATTGCGTTGCCCGCGAATGGCGGACGGCGCGATGGGGCGCTCGTGGAGCATGAATTTCGCCTCACCGCGCCGCAGCTGAACCGCTTTGCCGCTCTTGTTGATCGCTTTCGCGCCCAGCGTCAGGACGAAGGGCCCTGCATGACCGACCAGGCGCAGGACGTCGTGATCTGGGATGGTGGCGGCTCTGGCAGGCTCACGGGGTTTGACCATGGGTGCCGCGCCGCAGCCGATCGGGCGCATTATCAGCTCATGGTCGATGCCCTGGCGATCCTGCGATCGGCGGCTGGTCAGCCATCCGGTTGAGCACTCCCACCGTCGGCCCCTCTTGAGCGGAGCGCCACGCACGCTACATGTGCGCAGATGACTGATGCCGCCCCCATCACCGACCTCACCAGCCGCGCGCGCGATGTGTTTCGCATGGTCGTCGATGCCTATATTGCTGAGGGTCAACCAGTAGGCTCGCGCACTATCGCGCGCCTGTCCCCGCTCAACCTCTCCCCCGCCTCCATCCGCAACGTCATGCAGGATCTGGAGGAAGCGGGATTGCTCGCCGCGCCGCATACCAGCGCCGGGCGGGTGCCAACCGAGCTGGGGCTGCGTCTGTTCGTCGATGGCATGATGCAAGTGGCGGAACCCTCCGCCGACGATCGCGCCCAGATTGAGGCCAGCATGGCAACGCGCGGCCCGATTGAGGACGCCCTCGCCAGCGCCACCACCGCTCTGTCCGGCCTGTCCGCCTGCGCTGGCCTTGTGCTCGTGCCCGGCACCGAACGGGTGCTGAAACAGGTCGCATTCGTACCGCTGACCACAACCCAGGCACTGGTGGTGCTGGTCGCGGGGGATGGCAGCATCGAAAACCGCGTAATGACCGTGCCCGCCGACCTGCCGCCCAGCGCGTTGGTGGAGGCGGGCAATTACGTCACCAGCGTCCTCTCCGGCATGACCCTCGCCCAAGCGCAGGCCCGGCTGCGCACCGACATTGCCGGCCACCAGATCGCGCTCGACCGCGCGGCGCAGCGGCTGATCCAGCGCGGCCTTGCCCAATGGAGCGCCGATGGCGCGGACCGCCCGATACTCATCGTGCGCGGCCAGGCCAATTTGCTCGACGATAATGCGGCTGGCGACATTGATCGTGTGCGACAATTGCTCGATGAGCTTGAAACCAAGGGCGAGATCGCCCATCTGCTCGCTTCCGCCGGAGAGGGCGCGGCCACCCGCATCTTCATCGGTTCCGAAAACAAGCTGTTTGCGCTGTCCGGGTCCTCCGTCATTGCCGCGCCCACCAGAGGGCCGGACGGACGGGTGATCGGAGTGGTCGGCGTAATCGGCCCCACCCGCCTCAACTATGCGCGGATCGTCCCGATGGTCGATTTCACCGCGCAAGCATTGAGCAGGCTGCTGCGATGACCGAAGAGAAAGCGACCATGACTGAAGCCGAAGACATGAATGAGACCACCCCGGACGCCGCGCCGATTGCGGACGATGGCACGCAGGAACAAATCGCCGCGCTCGTCGAGCAAATCGCCGCCGCGCAGCAGGACGTGCTCTATGCAAAGGCCGAAACCCAGAATGTTCGGCGCCGCGCCGAGAAAGAAGTGCAGGACGCGCATGCCTATGCTGCGACCCGCTTTGCCCGCGACGTCCTGTCGGTTGCCGACAATATGAACCGGGCGCTGTCGCTAATCCCCGCCGAAGTGCGCGAGGAAGAGACCTGGAAGGGCCTTGTTATCGGGCTGGAAGCCACCGAGCGTGAACTCGCTAGCGTCCTCGACCGCCACGGCATCACCCGGATCGCCGCCATGGGCCAGCCGCTCGACCCCAATATCCACCAGGCGATGATGGAAATCCCTTCTGCGGAGGTGCCGCCCGGCACCATCGTTCAGGAAATTCAGGCGGGATATATGATCAAGGACCGCTTGCTACGGCCAGCGTTGGTCGGCGTCGCCAAGGCGGGTTAATCCGCCGCCTCACACGTCCTCATGCATCATATCGATTTCGCGCACGCGGCGTTTTTGCCGCGCGGCTTCGACCAGTGCGCGCAGCGCCTCGCGTCGGCTTTGCGCGTTTTCGACATGGGGCATGACCAGCGGCGCAGCGCCGGTCGTTGTGTCGCTCGACGTTATGCCGATGGTGCCAATCCCCGCCATCTGGTTGATGATTGTGAAGTCGAGCCGGACATCCTTGACCCGATAAAGCTCGATTTCATCGATGCTTTTGACAAAGATGCCGCGGCGCAGCACCAGCCGCTCAGCGGTCACTTCATAAGTGGTCGCCAGATTCTGTATCCATACCCAGCCGATAATCAGCGCGCCCGCGCCGCTCAGCAGCAATGGCGCCCATAACGGCGCAGCAAAACCGGAAATGCTGACTGCCAGCAGCCCGATGAACCCGCCCACCAGCAGCAGCAATGTTGCCCAGCCCGCCAGCGTGCCGCGCAGCCAGCCCCAGGTTGAGGAACGGAAGCGGTCGGTCAACTCGGTCATCATTACAGTCCCCCGGAGTGTTTCGCAGCACCGCAAGCATGACGGTGCACAGCGCCACGCGCAAGCGTGAGATAGAGCGTCAGATAATTTGGGCCCGGTTTTCGTCGCGGTGCTTTTTCAGATACTTCATGAACGGGGTGCCGCCGGTGCCGACGTCCGTGTCATTGCCCGGGCCGGACGCTGCCTGTTTATTGATATAGCTGGCCGCATATTCCAAATGCCGGGTGCGGAACGCCGTTACTGCCTCGACATTGGCGTTAAACGCACCGCGCAGCGCCGCGTCGCCACTGGCGATGGCAAATGCGCGCAGCGTCGATTGTGCACGCAAATCATCGATAAACCGCCGATGCGGCACCGGGCGATACTGATGCAGCTCATCGAGAAATGCGCGCAGCGGATCGGCACTATGATCAACCCCCAGCAGCGCATCCATGGCGGGCACGATGCTCGATTGCGAACCCGTTTGCCCGCGATAGGCTTGCCCAGCCCCGCCAAAGCGTTCGACTCCGGTATAAATCAACCCATCGGGCAGCGCCGGATTATTGGCCCAGCCGTGGATGTAGGGCCGCACGCGCTGATAGTAGATACAGGGGTCGCAGCGCTCCGGCATCCGGTCGAAGATCGCGTTGATCTGCCCCCAGACTGCAGCCATCTCGGTCAGGCGCACAGTCGCACCCGCCACATCGCCGTCCTGCGCACAATCCACCAGCGCACAGGCGAGTTCCAGCGCCCGGCCCGCCGTCGCCTCAATCGCGACATGGACCAGCACGAACCAATTCTCATCCTGCCCACCGAGGAAGTTCTGGACCATCCTGATATTGTCGAGGCTGATCGGCCCATCGCAGTCAATCCGCGCCCAGTTATCCAGCACATAGCCTGAATAGGGCAGCAGCGGCGCAAGCCCGAGCCGGTCCGCCAGCGCGACCATCGGCACCGCTAGATTGGCAGGCAGCGCGGCGGGGGCCTCCGGTTGGCCCCAGACATAGGCCTGCACCAGAAAACTATATCGCACCATCGCCGCGCGCACGGCGTTCTCGTCTGCCGTGGCAGCAAAGGCGGCGACTCCTGGGTCAGGCAGCAGATCCAGCCAGCGCCGGACTTGGCCCGACGTTAGCAGCCCCGACAGCGTGTCAGCGGCCTCGACGACGTCGCCCCAATCATCGGGCAGCTTTATGTCGGGCAGTTCAAAGGTCGAGAGATAGCCGCGCTCTGCGGTCATGCCATAATCGGCGAGGTGCATGAGGATACTCATGGGTGAGACGCGGGTTCGGCCGCCTCTACGTATCTGGTATCAAACGAAACGAGTCTGGGCAACCCGCGTCGCCGCTAGCGCCCTCTCACTCTCCCAGCAAGAAAGGGAGAATTGCGCGATAGGCGTCAATCGGCGGTGCGCCCGGCACCGTCTGCCCGCGGCTCATCAGGAAAAAATGGCGCACGATCTCAGCCTGCTGCTCCAGCCCATATTGCCGCAGCGCCCAACCCGGCTTGAGGGCATAGCTATAGCGATCAAATGGCCAGCGCATCAGCACCAGGAACCAGCGCCCGCGCGTCTGCGCCTGCCACACATGGACCATTTCGTGGATGAAATGCCCCTGGAGCGCGAGGTGGGTATCGGCAAAATCCGCGCAATAGCTGTCGCCATGCGGGTGAAAATGAATATGCCCCATCGGTGCCATGGTCACATGCTTAGGCTGAAAGAACGCCCATTTGCGGCGGTGAATGCGCACAGCCGCATAGTCCATAGCACCGCCAAACACGCTGCGGGCGAGCGCGATTTCCCCGATGGTCAGGGGCCGCGATTTATCCAGCTTACTCAATGGCCGCTATGATCCTCAGCGGGCGACGGCTGATCTGCCGCTGGCGGTGGGCCGTTAGGTTCTGCAACACCGGCGTCTCGGGGTGTCGGCGCTGGCCCAGATGCTGCGGGCCGCACCGTCGCAGGCTGCTCCACAGCCGCGCGAGCCGGGGTCGGGGTTGGAGCCGCCGCAGTGCCATCAACCGCTGCCAGGTTGGCGGTGGTCGCGGTCGTTTCGACCACCGTGCCATCGGCAAAGCGCAGACTGAGTCTGATGCTGCCAGCGGACCGCGCGGCCGCGCTGATGCCAAACACCATCAGGTGGGTGCCGCCGGGGGCCATCACCACTTCACTATCCGGCAGCACGACAATCGACTCGAGTTCAGCCATGCTGGTCATTCCATCGGCGCGGCGGCTTTCGTGCATTTCAACCCGCTCGGCATCGGCGGACGTCACGCTGGTCAGCGTCATTGTTTGCCCATCGCCGCCCAGTTCAAGATAAGCGGCGCTGGGGGCACCGGGGTTGGCCGAGAGCCGCAATGCGCCAACGCTGACGGCGACACCGGGGCCATCGGGAGCGGCCTTTGGCGCATCCTCCAAGACATCAGCGGCATCTGTCGGGGCAGCGCCAGAATCGCAGGCGACCAGTGACAGGCTGAATAGAGCAGCGGCGGCGATCGTCCGGAGCATATGTGCTTACCTCATGTGGCGGGTTTATGGTCCAAGCTTCCTATCGCCCTGCGCGCCCGCTGCCAACGGGGACGGTAGTGCGCGGCGCAAATTCTGCGACAAACTGCACCTCGGTGCCTTGTCCCTCCGAATCCGCCCCCTATATCCCCGACTGAGGCGGAGGGGAAAATGTAAGGAGGGCGCAGGTAACTGCGCCTTTCTGGCTCATTCCCCTTGCACATCTGAAACTGAATTTGGAATGCAAGAGGACATTATGGCTAAAGTCATCGGGATCGATTTGGGCACCACCAACAGCTGCGTTGCAGTGATGGAGGGCGGCGTCCCTAAGGTGATCGAAAACGCAGAAGGCGCGCGCACGACGCCGTCGGTCGTCGCCTTCACCAAGGACAGCGAACGCCTGATCGGCCAGCCGGCCAAGCGCCAGGCGGTGACCAATCCCGACAACACCATTTATGCGGTCAAGCGCCTGATCGGTCGCCGGTTCGATGATCCGATGACTAAGAAGGATATGGGCCTCGTCCCCTACACCATCGCCAAGGGCAAGAATGGCGATGCGTGGGTCAAGGCTGGCGGCGAAGATTATTCGCCCAGCCAGATCAGTGCGTTCATCCTGCAAAAGATGAAGGAAACCGCCGAGGCCTATCTCGGCGAAACCGTGACCCAGGCGGTCATCACGGTTCCTGCCTATTTCAACGACGCCCAGCGCCAGGCAACCAAGGATGCCGGGCAGATTGCCGGCCTTGAAGTGCTGCGCATCATCAACGAGCCAACCGCAGCGGCGCTCGCATACGGCCTCGACAAGAATGAGAATAAAACCATCGCGGTCTATGACCTTGGCGGCGGCACGTTCGATATTTCGATCCTCGAAGTCGGCGACGGCGTGTTCGAGGTGAAGTCGACCAATGGCGACACGTTCCTCGGCGGCGAAGATTTCGATACCAAGCTGGTCGAATATCTGGCCGACAAGTTCAAAGCCAAAGAGGCGATGGACCTCAAGACTGACAAGCTCGCCCTCCAGCGCCTGAAAGAGGCTGCGGAAAAGGCGAAGATCGAGCTGTCGAGCGCCCAGACCACCGAGATCAACCTACCCTTCATCACCGCGCGCATGGAAGGCGGCGCAACCACGCCGCTCCATCTCGTGGAAACCCTGACCCGCGCTGACCTCGAAAAGCTGGTCGACGACCTGATCCAGCGCACGCTGGAGCCGCTGAAAAAGGCGATGAAGGATGCGGGGCTCAAGACCAGCCAGATCGACGAAGTCGTCATGGTCGGTGGCATGACCCGCATGCCCAAGGTGCGCGAAGTCGTGAAGCAGTTCTTTGGCGGCAAGGAACCGCACACCGGCGTCAATCCTGACGAAGTGGTGGCCATCGGCGCGGCGATCCAGGCGGGCGTGCTCCAGGGCGACGTCAAAGACGTGCTGCTGCTCGATGTGACTCCGCTGAGCCTCGGCATCGAAACGCTGGGCGGCGTCTTCACCCGGATGATCGACCGCAACACGACCATCC
>JANOPV010000086.1:0-2629 GCA_031422035.1 Sphingomonas sp.
CCCGGCGCAAACTGGATGGCATCGGGCGCGGCAATCGCCCCAATTTCTTGCCGCACCCATAGCTTCAGCGCACCCCGCAGCTCGTCACTCTCGGCCTCGCCAGCGTTCAGCGTCACAAACGCATATATCCCCTGCCCCTTAATCTCGTGCGGCATACCAACCACCGCTGCCTCAGCCACTTTCGCATGTGCAACCAGCGCGCTTTCGACCTCCGCCGTTCCCATCCGGTGGCCGGAAACATTGATGACATCATCGACCCGTCCGGTGATCCAATAATAGCCATCGGCATCGCGGCGACAGCCATCGCCGGTGAAATATTTGCCCGGATAAGTGGTGAAATAGGTCTGGAAAAACCGCTCATGGTCGCCCCACACGGTGCGCATCTGGCCAGGCCAGCTATCAGCGATGACAAGATTGCCGGATGCGGCCCCCTCCAGCACGACCCCCTCGGCATCGACCAACTGCGGGTAGACACCGGGCAGCGGCAGAGACGCGCTCCCCGGTTTCAGCGCCGTCGCGCCCGGCAGCGGCGTTATCAGCATCCCGCCAGTTTCGGTTTGCCACCAGGTATCGACAATCGGACAACGCCGGTCACCGACGACTCGGTGATACCATTCCCACGCCTCAGGGTTGATCGGCTCGCCAACCGTTCCGAGCAGTCGGATTGATGTGCGCTTGTGCGCCGTGACATAGGCATCGCCCTCCCGCATCAGCGCGCGCAAAGCGGTTGGCGCGGTGTAAAAGATGTTCACGCCCAGCCGGTCACACGTCTCCCAGAACCGGCCAAAATCCGGATAGTTTGGCACCCCGTCAAACATCACGCTGGTCGCGCCATTGGCCAGTGGACCATAGACGACATAACTATGGCCGGTGACCCAGCCGACATCGGCGGTGCACCAGAACACCTCGCCATCGCGATAATCGAAAACATCGGCAAAGCTGCCCGTTACCCACAACAGATAGCCCGCGGTCGAGTGGAGGACACCCTTTGGCTTCCCCGTGGACCCCGACGTGTAGAGAATGAACAACGGGTCTTCGGCGTTCATTGGCTCCGGCGGACAGTCGGCACTGACCGCGTCACGAATATCCGCCCAAGCGACATCGCGCCCCGCGACCATCGGCACATCTGCCCCAGTCCGCGCGACCACAATCACCGTATCCACCGATGGACAAGACGCCAGCGCCGCGTCGACATTGGCCTTTAACGGAATCCGCTTGCCGCCGCGCACGCCTTCGTCCGCCGTTACTACTGCGCAGGAATCACAATCCTGGATGCGGCCAGCCAGACTGTCTGGCGAGAATCCGCCAAAGACCACCGAGTGAATGGCGCCGATCCGGGTGCAGGCCAACATGGCCACCGCTGCCTCAGGGATCATCGGCATATAAATCGTCACCCGGCTGCCTTTGCCGACGCCGCGCGCCTTCAGCGCATTGGCAAAGCGGCACACCTCTTCGTATAGCTCTCGATAGGATAGTCGTCGCCCCTCGCCCGGCTGATCGCCCTCGAAAATAATCGCGGTCTGATCGCCGCGTGTCGCCAGATGCCGGTCGAGGCAATTGGCGCTGACGTTCAGCACCCCGTCGGCAAACCAGCGAATACGGAAATCAGCTTCGTTGAACGACACGTCCTTGACCACCGTAAACGGCGTCATCCAATCGAGCCGCGCCTGCGCCTCCGCGCGCCAAAACCCATCGGGGTCCGCCGCCACCGCAGCACAGCGCTGTGCATAACCCGCTGCCGAAACTTTGGCATTGGCCGCCCATTCGGCTGGCACTGGATAGACGGTGTCGGTCATTTGTGGCTCTCCCAATGCAGCCCTCTTGCGCCAAAGCGAGGCCGCCGCGCAAGCGCCCCACTCGGCGTAATATTATTGCGCAACCGCGCTAGCTGTGCTTGAGCAAAAGCATAGTGAAGCTGGAGAGTTGAGATGCGCAGGATTGACCATTTTTTGGCATCGGGCGTCACAGCGCCGCCGCCCGCGCGGCTAGGCGATGTATTCGATCCGAACAGTGGCGCTGTGCAGGCGCAGGTGCCGCTGGGCGATGCGGCCTTGCTCGACGCGGCGGTCGATGCGGCACTGGCCGCACAGCCATCGTGGGCCGCGACCAACCCGCAGCGCCGCGCGCGGGTAATGTTCAACTTCAAGGCGCTGGTTGAAGCGCATATGGACGAGCTCGCGCATTTGCTGTCGAGCGAGCATGGCAAGGTAATCGCCGACAGCAAAGGCGACATCCAGCGCGGGCTCGAAGTCATCGAGTTTTGCTGCGGCATCCCGCATGTGCTGAAGGGCGAATATACCCATGGCGCTGGCCCCGGCATCGATGTCTATTCGATGCGCCAGCCCATCGGCATTGGCGCTGGCATCACCCCGTTCAATTTCCCGGCGATGATCCCGCTGTGGATGAGCGGTGTCGCCATCGCCACAGGCAACGCTTTCATCATCAAGCCCAGCGAGCGCGACCCAAGCGTGCCAGTGCGGCTCGCTGAACTGTTCAGTGAGGCTGGGCTGCCCGACGGCCTCCTGCAAGTCGTCCATGGCGACAAAGCGATGGTCGACGCGATCCTCGATCATCCGGCCATCGGCGCGATCAGCTTCGTCGGCAGCTCCGACATCGCCCATTATGTCTA
>JANOPV010000087.1:0-4915 GCA_031422035.1 Sphingomonas sp.
GCCAGCGCCACCTTCTTCACCGCCCAGGTCGATTTTGAGCTCGCCGGCGACCTCAAATTGATGGTCGATGATGCGCATCTCAAGCTTCTCGAACAGCTGACGGCACCCGGCTATCTTGATGGGCGCTACATGGCCGCCACCTTCAACAGCCTGCGCGGGCGCGACCTCATCTGGAACTATGTCGTCAACAACTACCTGCTGGGCGATGATTATCCGCCCTTTGACCTGCTCTACTGGAATGGCGACACCACCAACCTGCCAGCCGCCTGGCATCAAAGCTATCTTAAGGATCTCTATCGCGACAATCGGCTCATCGTGCCCGGGTCGCTCAGCGCGCTGGGCACGCCCATCGACCTCAGCACCATCACCACGCCCGCCTATATCCAGGCCGGGCGGGAGGATCATATCGCGCCGCCCGACAGCGTCTGGCGGCTGATGGACCATCTGGCGGGGGAAAAGCTGTTCGTGCTGGCGGGGTCTGGGCATATCGCCGGGGTCGTCAATCCACCGGCCAGCGGCAAATATCAATATTGGACCAATGGCGCGAATGTCGCCTCTCTCGACGCCTTCATTGCTGGGGCGACCGAGACTAAAGGCAGCTGGTGGCCGCACTGGCTGGCGTGGCTGCGCGGTCGCGATGGCGCCGAAACACCGGCGAAAACTGCCCGCATTCCGGGCAAGGGCAAGCTCAAAGCGCTCGAAGATGCGCCGGGAGCCTATGTAAAATCACGATAATTTGCGGTTTTTAGCTTTTTTGTTGCACTGCACAAAAAACTCTTGAAATCCGCGATCCACTTCTATATTGTGCACTGCAACATGAATTGGAGCATGCACGCACATGGATAAGTTGAACGAAGATGCACTGGCTGAAAAAGCCTATGCCGCAGCCGCCGCCGGCGCTGCTGATCCCGTGAAAAACAGCTCGGCTACTTCCACCAAGCCTGTCACAATCAAGCCAGCCGTCACCGTTGCCGCCGCCGTCGCCCCCACGATCACCACGGTGATCGAAGCGCCAGCAGTATCAAAGGTCGCCGCGAAGGCCGCGTTCGTCGCCACGGCCAAGGCTGCAGCAAAAACTGCCAAGCCAGTCACCGCAAAGGTTGCTGTCGTAGCAAAGGCTGCACCAAAGGCCGCCAAAGCCAAGCCTGCTGCTGCTAAGCCCGCCACCATCAAGATCGCGGTGAAGGCTAGCAAGCCAGCACCAAAGATTACGTTGAAGTCGAAGTCTCCCGTCACCGCCAAGCTGGCGAAGACGGTCACTCCCGCAACCGTGCCGGCCCGCGTTGCCGCCACTGCCACGAAAGGCAAGACCATGATCGAAGAAGCCACCCAGAAGTTCACTGCTGAAGCCACCAAGATGGCCGGCGAAGCCAAGGCCCGCACCGAAACGCTGGTCGCAGACATGACCACCCGCGCACAGGCTGCGACCGTCAAGGGCCAGGAAATGGTCCGCGACGCCGTCGAATTCTCAAAGGGCAATGTCGACGCCATGGTCGAAGCCGGCAAGATCGCTGCCAAGGGCGCCGGCGAAATCGGCCAAGAGCATGTCGCATTTGCACGCACCAGCGTCGAAGACGGCACCGCCGCCGTGAAGCGTTATGCTGGCGTCAAGTCAGTTGGTGAGTTCTTCCAGCTCTACACCGAAATGACCAAGACTCAGGTTGATGCGCTGGTGAGGCACACTGCCAAGACCAGCGAAATGTCGCTGAAGCTTGCCAATGACGCCTTTCAGCCGCTGTCGAGCCGCTTTGCGCTCGCCGCGACCAAGCTGAAGTCGGCTGCCTAAACCAAAAACTGGCTGGCACTGGGCGTCGGGCTAAGCTCGACGGCGCTCAAGTCTAGCCGAACGAACCGGTCACGGCATCGTCACCCCCTGACGGTGCCGTTGACCTACAAGCCCGTCAGACGTGCTCACCCCCTGAGCCCGTCTGGCGGGTTTGGCTTTTGTGCAACGCGGCCCAGCACGCACCCCTTGCCAAGCCGGGGGGCAACACACTATTTCAACGTCAATGATCCACGCCACCAGCACCAGCCAGCCTCCCCGCGCCGCAGGGAAGGATAATGACCGCGAGGATGACGGCGGCACGCGCGTCGGCCTCGCCACGCGCACTCGGCCAAAAACCAAACAGCCATCGCCCTATAAAGTGCTGCTGCTCAACGATGATTACACCCCGATGGAATTCGTGGTGATGGTGCTCCAGCGCTTTTTCCGCATGGACATCGAACAGGCCACCCGGGTGATGCTGCAAGTCCACCAGCGCGGCGTCGGTGTCTGCGGCGTTTTTGCTTATGACGTGGCCGACACCAAAGTGACGCAGGTCATGGATTGCGCGCGCGCGAACCAGCATCCGCTGCAATGCACGTTAGAGAAGGCGTGAGTGATCGCCGGCCCGCTGCCGTCATTATCGGCGCGGGCGATGCGACGGGCGGAGCGATTGCCCGAGCCTTTGCCGCCGAGGGGCTGACCGCCTGTGTCGTCCGCCGGCAAACCGGCGCGGACGCGCTTGAGGCGCTCGCCCAATCGATCCGCGATGCCGGAAACGCCGCCCACGCCTTTCCGGCCGATGCCCGCGATGAAGACGCGATGATCGCGCTGTTCGACACGGTTGAGGCTGAGGTCGGCCCGATTGAGGTGGCGGTGTTCAACATCGGCGCCAACGTCAATTTCGGCATCCGCGACACCAGCGCGCGCGTTTATCGCAAGGTTTGGGAGATGGCGGCCTTTGCCGGATTCCTGGTGGGCCGGGAGGCTGCGCGGGTCATGGTGCCACGCGGGACTGGCACGATCATCTTCACCGGTGCGACCGCATCATTGCGTGGCGGCGCCGGCTATGCGGCATTCTCCGGCGCAAAGGGCGCGCTGCGGATGCTGGCCCAGTCGATGGCGCGCGAGCTGGGGCCGGAGGGAATTCACGTCGCGCACAGCATCATCGATGGCCCCATCGACACCGCGTTCATCCGCGAACGGCACCCTGATTTCGAGGCGGCAAAAGCGGCCGACCTGCTGCTGTCGCCCGATGCCATCGCCGATGCCTATGTCATGCTCCACCGCCAGCATCGATCGGCGTGGACGCATGAGCTGGACCTGCGGCCCTATGGAGAAAAATGGTGAGCAAGACGCTGGAATTCATCTTCGATTTCGCCAGTCCCAATGCCTATCTGGCGATGCAGGTGTTGCCGCCGATTCTGGAGCGCACGGGCGCGACACTGAAGCTGACGCCAGCGCTATTGGGCGGGATTTTCAAGGCGACGAACAATGTCGCGCCCTTTGTGCGCTTTGCCGAAACACCGGCGCGGATGGCGTATGAAATGCTCGAACTGAAACGCTTTGTCGAAGTTCATAGACTAAATTCATTTCGCATGAATTCCCATTTTCCCGTTAATAGTCTGATAGTTATGTGCGGAGCGATGGCCGCGGAACGTGACAATCTGCTGGTTCACTATGTCGAGGTGGTGCAGCGCGGATTCTGGGAGGAGGGGCTCAACATGGGCGATGCCGACGTTATCGCCGCCCACCTGTCGGCCAACGGTTTTGACGGCCCGGCGCTGATCGCCGCAAGCCAGGATCAGGCCATCAAAGACGCGCTGTCCGCCAACACCGCCGCTGCCGTGGCGCGCGGCGTGTTCGGCATTCCCAGCTTTTTCGTCGGCGACGAGCTGTTCTTTGGCAAGGAGCGGCTGGGCCAAGTTGAGGCGGCGCTGATGGCGCTCTAATATTTTAATGGATGTAATGCGTTCAGACTATTGGTTCGCATGATCGCGGTTGCAAAAACTCACTCCGGTGGCAATCGCCAGGCTATGCTTTGCTGCCTGGTACTCGCAACCGGTTGGCTATCCGCATCGGTCGCAGCCCGATAGCGTGATCGGCGAACCGCACCACAGGATGCCGCGTCGAGATCGGCATGACCGCTACTGGCGACGACCGAACAGCCAGTAACGCGCCCCAATCGATCAATCGCAACCTCCGTCGTCACATTGCCTGATCGCCGTTCGCGCAACGCCGCCGCCGGATAGTCCGGTTGTCCACGCGTCAACGGAACCGGCACCCGGTTCGCTGGCAGCGGAGAGAACTGATAGAGGAGGCGATCAATTGCAAAGGCCGGTGCCGGTGCCGGTGCCGGTGCCGGTAATGCCCCGACGCACGCAGCAAAGACCGCCAGCGCTGGCCCATCAAGCGGCACGGTTAGCTCGGTGCCGTCCAAAACCATCAATGTCAGAGTTTCAGCGCTCGCCAGTGCAGGCACGACGCTGGTCGCCAGCGACAAAATCTCTCGCGACAGACCATCGGCATTGACCGGAAATCTGCCAGGTCGCGAATCGCCCAGATACACGCGATCATAGCGCATCAGGACAATCGGTGGTGCATCAGTGGGGCGGTTCAGCGTCAAAGCCACAGACGCGCCGTAATGGGGCGTGACTGAGAGCAATTCGATGCTGACCGGCGGGCCGTCGCCCAGAGATATGCGCGTCGCCGGACAAGGCACCATCGACACCCCTGCAAGCGTCGCTGTGCTGGGCGGAATGGGTGGCGGCACCGGCGCCTGGATCGTCGGGGTCTGGGCAGCAAGGGCTAACGTCAAAGCAATAAGGATCATAACCAATTGCTATGGACGGCGGGGTCGTCTGTCCAGACAAACACGCCCGCTTCCCTCCCCCGCAATCCCTCGCTATCACCCCGCTCATGGATCAGATTGTCATTACTAGCGGCAACCGCCTCAACGGTCGCATTCCCATTTCGGGCGCTAAGAACAGCGCGTTGACGTTGCTGCCCTGTGCGCTGTTGACCGATGAGCCACTGACGCTGCGCAATTTGCCGCGGCTCGCCGATATTGACGGGTTCGGGCATCTGCTCAACCAGCTGGGCTGTTCCACCACCATCGAAGGCAGCCGCCCTGAGGATTTTGGCCGGGTGATG
>JANOPV010000088.1:0-2599 GCA_031422035.1 Sphingomonas sp.
TTCGATGCGGATGGCGGTGTCCATCGGCACCTGCGTACCTTCGTAAACCGCGCTCAGGATCGCCTTGGGGGCGTTCATGTTGTCACCGGCGTTGACGTGCGTCATCGCCGTGCCGGCCATGAAGGTCTGCGCAAAATTCGGATTAAAGGCGCCAACGCCGCCGGGGAACTTGAAGGTCTTTTCATCCCAGGGCTGCACGCCCTTGGTCGGATTGGCCTTCACCCAGGCCTTGGCCGTGGCGACGACATCGGCCGCAGGCACCACCGCCTGCACAACGCCAAAGCCCAGCGCTTCCTGCGGGCTCATGTTCTTGCCCTGCAACAGATACATCAGCGCCGACTGCACGCCCATCAGGCGCGGTAGGCGCTGCGTGCCCCCGGCGCCCGGAAACAGGCCGACCCTCACTTCGGGCAGGCCAAGCGTGATCTTGGGGTTGTCGGAAATGACGCGATAATGGCAGGCGAGCACGAATTCGAGCCCGCCACCCAGCGCCAGGCCATTGACCGCAGCCGCCACTGGCTTGCCGCAGGTTTCCAGGTCGCGCAGCAGGCGATTGAGCTGGAACACGCCGTCGAACAGCTTGGCCATCTTCGACTTGCCATCATCGACAGCCGGCGCGTTTGACCCGAACAGCGCCCCCATGCCCTTCAAATCAGCGCCGGCCATGAAACCGCTGGCCTTGCCGCTGGTCAGCACGGCGCCCTTCACGGCATCATCGGTCTTCAACCGCACGATGGCGGCGGCAAGATCACGCGAAACTTCGGGCGTGATGACATTCATCGACTGTCCGGGGACGTCGATCGTGAGCAGCAGGATGCCATCGGCATCGAGTTCGGAACGGATTGCGGTATCGGTCATTTGGGGTCTCCCCTTGAATTTGAACCGCCCCCCGCCTTGGCCGGGGGGCGACGAAACGGCCTAGATGCGCTCGATGATCGTGCCAGTGCCCATGCCGGCACCCACGCACAAGTTGATCAGCGCCGTGCCCTTGCCAGTCCGCTCCAGTTCATCGAGCACCGTCCCCAGGATCATGCCGCCGGTCGCGCCAAGCGGGTGGCCCATGGCAATCGCACCACCGCACACATTGATGCGATCATGCGAGATGTTCATCGCCTGCATGTACCGCAGCACGACCGACGCAAACGCCTCGTTCAGTTCGAACAGGTCGATGTCATCCTTGGTCATGCCAGCGCGCTGCAACACCTTGGCAGCCACGAACTCCGGCCCGGTCAACATGATCATCGGCTCCGAACCGATTGACGCCATCGCCCGGATGCGGGCACGCGGCTTCAGGCCATATTTCTCGCCCATTTCCTTATTGCCGATCAACACCGCCGACGCACCATCGACGATGCCAGACGAATTGCCGCCATGGTGGATGTGGTTGATCTTCTCGATCTCCGGATACCGCATCAAGGCAATGGCATCGAACCCCGGCATCTGCTCACCCATGGCAGCAAAGGCCGGCGCCAGCGAACCCAGCGACTGCATGTCGGTCTGCGGACGCATATGCTCGTCATGATCAAGCACGATCTCGCCGATCACGTCCTTCACGCCGATAACGCTGTTCTTGAAACGCCCTTCCGCCCAGGACCGCGCAGCACGCTTCTGGCTTTCCATCGCATAGGCATCGACGTCATTGCGGCTGAAACCATATTTCGTCGCGATCAGATCGGCACCAATGCCCTGCGGCGCGAAATAGGTTTTATAGGCCACCGCAGGATCCATCGCCCAGGCGCCGCCGTCGGCGCCCATCGGTACCCGGCTCATGCTTTCCACACCGCCGCCGATGGCGAACATCGCTTCGCCCGAAATCACCTTGGCGGCGGCCATGTTGCACGCCTCCAGCCCCGAAGCGCAGAACCGGTTGATCTGCACACCAGCCGTGGTTTGGGCATATTCGGCGTTGAGCACCGCGGTGCGCGCGATGTCGCTCCCCTGCTCGCCCACCGGCGCAACGCAGCCAAAGATCACATCATCGACATCGGCGGTGTCGATCCGCGTCCGGTCACGCACCGCCTGCAGCACCTGGGTGCCCAGCTGAATCGGCGTGATCTCGTGCAGCTTGCCGTCCTTGCGGCCCTTGCCACGCGGGGTGCGGACGGCATCATAGATATAGGCTTCGGCCATGGTCATTCTCCCAAGGATATTCGCAGATTACGTCGTTTTATTGAAGTCAGAACGCTGCCACCGGCATCGCCATCATCGCGTCCGAGCCCGCTTCCAGCTTGGCCCGCAGCGCCCGCGCGTCGGGGAAATACCGCTGCGCGTAATAACGTGCCGTCACCAACTTGGCCTCATGAAAATCGCGATCGGACGTGCCGCCATCAAGCGCAGCGTGCGAGGCCCTGGCCATCAAGAGCCACATATGCCCCAGCGCGACAATGCCCATCAAATGCAGATACGCCGTCGCTCCTGCCCCGGCATTGTCCGGGTTGGTCATGCCATTCTGCAACAGCCACATTGTCGCCGCCTGCAAATCGCCCAGCGCCTTTTCCAGCGGCCCGGCAATCTCCGCCTACCGAGCATCGTACTTGGCCTCGGCCAGTGCGCCATTGACCAGCGCCAGATACGCCTGGGTGCCGCGCCCGCCGTTCAT
>JANOPV010000089.1:0-10480 GCA_031422035.1 Sphingomonas sp.
CTCACTGATTTCGGCAAAAACACGCTGGAGGACCGCTATCTCCTTCCCGGCGAATCCTATCAGGATCTGTTTGCCCGCGTCGCCAGCGCCTATGCCGATGATGCTGAGCATGCGCAGCGTGTCTATGATTATATCAGCCGCCTGTGGTTCATGCCCGCCACCCCTGTGCTGTCAAACGGCGGCACCGGGCGCGGCCTGCCGATCAGCTGCTATCTCAATTCGGTGTCGGACAGCCTGGAGGGGATCGTCAACACCTGGAACGAAAATGTCTGGCTCGCCAGCAAGGGCGGCGGCATCGGCACCTACTGGGGCAGTGTGCGCGGCATTGGTGAGCCTGTCGGCCTCAATGGCAAGACCAGCGGGATCATCCCGTTCGTCCGGGTGATGGACAGCCTCACCCTCGCCATTTCGCAGGGGTCGCTGCGCCGCGGATCGGCAGCGGTGTATCTCGATGTCGACCATCCGGAGATTGAGGAATTCCTCGAAATCCGTAAGCCATCGGGCGATTTCAACCGCAAGGCGCTGAACCTCCACCACGGCGTTCTGATCACCGATGCCTTTATGGAAGCGGTGCAGGCGGGGCGTGAGTTCAACCTGAAAAGTCCAAAGGATGGCAGCGTCCGCGGCACCGTCGACGCGCGCAGCCTGTTCCAGAAACTGGTCGAAACCCGGCTGGCGACGGGTGAGCCGTACATCATCTTCATCGATCAGGTGAACCGGATGATGCCAAAGCATCACCGCGATCTCGGGCTGAAAGTCTCCACCTCAAACCTGTGCAGCGAAATCACCCTGCCCACCGGCACCGACCATCTGGGCAACGACCGCACCGCCGTCTGCTGCCTCTCCAGCCTCAATCTGGAGACGTGGGACGAGTGGAAGGACGAAAAGATGTTCGTCGAGGACATCATGCGCTTTCTCGATAATGTCCTGCAGGATTATATCGACCGCGCCCCTGACGAAATGGCGCGCGCCAAATACAGCGCGTCGCGTGAACGCAGCGTCGGCCTCGGCGTCATGGGCTTCCACAGCTTCCTCCAGGCGCGCGGGATCGCGTTTGAAGGGGCGATGGCCAAGACGTGGAACCTGCGCATGTTCCGCCAGATCCGTGAACAGGTCGACACCGCATCGATGATGCTGGCGCAGGAGCGCGGGCCGTGCCCCGACGCCGCCGATCAAGGCGTGATGGAACGGTTTAGCTGCAAGATGGCGATCGCGCCAACCGCGTCGATCAGCATCATCTGCGGCGGCACCAGCGCGTGCATCGAGCCGATCCCGGCCAACATCTACACCCACAAGACCCTGTCGGGCAGCTTCTCGATCAAGAATCCCTACCTCGAAAAACTGCTCATCGCCAAGGCGAAGAACAGCGATGCGGTGTGGAACAGCATCCTTGAAAAGGGCGGCAGCGTTCAACATCTCGATTTCCTCGACGCGGAGGAAAAGGACACGTTCAAGACCAGTTTTGAGATTGATCAGCGCTGGCTGCTCGAACTCGCCGCTGACCGCACGCCCTATATCGATCAGGCGACCAGCCTGAACCTGTTCATCCCCGCCGATGTCGAAAAATGGGATTTGATGATGCTCCATTTCCGCGCATGGGAACTGGGCATCAAATCGCTCTATTATCTCCGCTCGAAATCGGTGCAGCGCGCTGGCTTCGCGGGCGGGGTGGAGGCGGACAATACGGCGGAAGCGCCGGTGTTTGAGATGGAAGTCACCAATTACGACGAATGTCTGGCATGTCAGTAGCTTCGATCAAAATAGGATTTTGATCGACCTTGGAGAACGAAGATGGCTAGCAATGAAAAATCGTCGCCCAAGACTGCAAGAATTGCTTCAAAAGCGATGCGTGATCCAGGCAGCCTGACAAAGACTGAGATCAAATCGCTCGGTGGCGCAGTGCTCACACAAGCCCCTGATCGCCGGAATAAGAAATGACTCGTCACCCCAGCGAAGGCTGGGGTCCATCGCGCGCCTCGGTTGGTGCCGACAGACGATATAGGCTCCAGCCTTCGCTGGAGCGACGTAAAGAAATTTTGAGGAAGAGGTCAAGTAGATGCCCCTGTTAGAAGCCCGTAACTCCTACAAGCCCTTTGAATATCCCTGGGCCTATGATTTCTTGAAGCGGCAGCAGCAGATTCACTGGATGCCGGAGGAAGTGCCGCTGGGCGAGGATTGCCGCGATTGGGCGCAAAAACTCACCGACCATGAGCGCAATTTGCTCACCCAGATTTTCCGCTTCTTTACTCAGGCGGATATTGAGGTGCAGAATTGCTATCATGAGCAATATGGCCGGGTGTTCAAGCCGACCGAGATCAAGATGATGCTCGCCGCCTTTTCCAACATGGAAACGGTGCACATCGCCGCTTACTCGCACCTGCTCGACACCATCGGCATGCCCGAAAGCGAATATGGCATGTTCCTCCAATATGAGGAGATGAAGGCGAAGCATGATTATCTGAACACGTTCGGCGTCGATTCAGATGAAGACATCGCCCGCACGCTCGCCATGTTCGGCGGCTTTACTGAGGGGCTGCAACTGTTTGCGTCCTTCGCGATGCTGATGAACTTCCCGCGCTTTAACAAGATGAAGGGCATGGGGCAGATCGTGTCGTGGTCCGTCCGCGACGAAAGCCTGCATTGCGAAGGCATCACCAAGCTGTTCCACGCCTTTACCAAGGAACGCGATTGCCTGACCAAGGCGGTGCGCGACGACATCCTCGATTGCTGCCAGACCACGGTCCGGCTGGAGGACGCGTTCATCGACCTCGCTTTTGCCGACGGCCCGGTCGCGGGGATGACGCCAAAGGACATCAAGAAATATGTCCGCTACATCGCCGATTGGCGGCTGAGCCAGCTCGGCTTCAAACCGATGTTCATGATCGACGACCACCCGCTGCCATGGCTCGCGCCGCTGCTCAACGGGGTGGAACATGCCAACTTCTTCGAGACCCGCGCCACCGAATATTCCAAGGGCGCGACCCGCGGCAACTGGAACGACGTCTGGGGCAGCTTCGACCATCGCCAAAAAGCGAAGGCCGGTGAGGGGGTCACGGCAGCAGTGAATGACGAGGGTGAGGATATGTTTGAACGGGCGGGCGTCGCCGCTGAATGATCCCCTATGAGCTCGATCCATTGAAAGACGAAGCGAACAGACGAAAGCACGGCTTGCCGTTGCCCTTGGGCATTCAGGTGTTTGATGGCCAATTCATCGAAGAGGAAGATGTTCGCGAGGATTATGGCGAGGCCCGCTTCGTCGCTATGGGTCCAGTCGCCGGGCTGGCTGGCAGGATTTGCGTGACCGTGTATACTTGGCGCAACGCACAGCGACGCCTGATCAGTTTCCGGAGAGCCAATGATGACGAAATCGCCCGATATGGTGCAAGTCACCCCTGAACGCATCGCCGAAGCGATCGCGTGGATGACGCCTGAACGTCTGGCGGCGCTCGACGCCATGACCGACGAAGACATCGCCGCCCAAATCGCCAGCAACCCCGACGCCGCGCCAGAACTGACCGACGAATGGTTTGAGAATGCGCGGCTGGTGATCCCGCTCAAGGGGAGGAAGAAGGCGGCGTAGTTGACGGGAACACGAAGGCGATGGATTTAGCGGGGTAGCAGAAATGATCGAAGTCACTTTCCACTTTGGTGCGTCGCGTAAGCGCGACATGCCAGCGGTTCCAAGGCCCGGCGATTCGGTGATAATCAACGACGATCCCGACCAGTCGGTGGACAATCCGCAGTTTGTCAGCCTTCGGGTAGATAGCATTCTTTGGCAGCAAGAAGGCAAGTTCTGGGACGTCATTGCGAATTGCACCGTGCTTGCCGACGAGGCTTGACGCATGCCTACTTCCAGCTGACATCCCGTTATGTTCTCACCCGGAGACTGGCTGACTGACCCAGTCATCGAACCCCTCGCCATCGCCCGTGGCTGCACGTTCGGCACCATCCTCGCCGAGCCGCCGCAGCAGTTTCAGAACCGGACGGACGAGCTCGAATGTAAAAGTTAGAGCTTTGCCGGCACGCTACTGCCGGCTAGCTTTGTTAAATGCCCGGAGTTTTCGTTCATCGTCGCGATACGCATTATGACGATCAGCCTGATGTCCGATACCAATTCCCCAGCACCTACCTTTCACGCGCCAGACAGTTCGAACGCGATTGGGTCGTCTATTATGAACCGGTGAAGGCCGGAGCACGTGGGTTCTATGCGATAGGTTTCGTCGAGCGGATCGTCCAAGATCCGTCCAATCCCAAAATGTACATCGCCGAGATAGAACCCGGTACATATCTGGACTTCGCTACGCCGGTTCCGCATCGGATTGATGGCCAGCTGGTGGAAAGCGGCCTCAGCAATGCGCAGGCCGCAGTGCGACCTTTATCACACGCAGACTTCATGGCGATCACAGACCTTGGCCTTGGCAAGGACGACAATGTCTTGCCGCGCGCCGATCCGACGGACGTTATCGAAAACCTCGTTCGTGAAGACCAGTCGCCGTTTATATTTGAGCAGCCCCGCGCCCGTTTCGAGCATCTCGTCTCGCGCCCGTTCCGAGATCGCATATTTAGAAAGGCGGTAATCAATGCCTATGACGCCCGCTGCGCCATAACCGGTCTGAAATTCATCAACGGCGGCGGCCGCGCCGAAGTTGAAGCGGCGCATATCCGCCCGGTCGAAAGTGATGGCCCTGATTGCGTCAACAATGGCCTGGCACTCTGTGGAACGGCGCACTGGATGTTTGACCGGGGCCTAATTGGCCTCACCGATCAACTCGACATCATGGTGTCGCGCCACGTGAACGATATGGAGAGCTTGGACCGCCTGCTGCCGCCGAACCGCCGCGCTGTTGCCCCCTTGGACCGCGCGTTGATGCCTCATCGCCGCTTCCTTGGATGGCACCGGGAAAATATCTTCAAGGGGTGAGCAGAAAGGGGTCGAAGGCGATGGAATCAGAAGTGACCAACGCTGATCGGGCTTGGTGGGCATTGTTTGCGCTGGGCGATTTCGTCAATAGGACGCGCGTTCACTCAAGCGACGAGGCGATCGGGGACTTAATCACCGACCTTCTGCATTTGGCCCGCGCGGCAAATCTCGATCCAGAAGCGGTTTCAGCTAAGGCGTTAGCGGTTATGGAAGGGGAGGTTGCCGAAGACGAGGAGGGAGACATGGCGGCGGTTGCAAAGTCGCTTGAGACGATGATGGCTCAAGCATCGGCATTGGCGTTTCCATGGCGGCAGTAGGAGTGTCTTCACAAATGCATGAGGCCTCCACCTAACTACTCGCCTCTGCGTCCCCCTTGCATCCCCACCGCGCCCGCTCCACATCTCTCGTCGAGGGACCAGAGAGGAACCACGCTTATCATGCGCACTGAAATCGAAGTTGCCGCCATGTCTTGCCCGGTGTGCCGGGTGCCGCTCGCTATGAGTGATCGGTCGGGGATTGAGATTGATTATTGCCCGCAATGCCGCGGCGTGTGGCTTGATCGCGGCGAGCTCGACAAAATTATCGAGCGTAGCGCTGCGCCAGAGCCCGCCGCCCCGGCCCGCGCCGTGCCGCCACCCGCGCCTAGCTATGCGCCCAATCCCGGCCCCAATCCCGCCTACGCGCCGCCGCCGCCCGCTTATGGCCACGATCCGCGCTATGGCCAGCATCAAGGCTATGGCCAGCGCCCGCACAAGCGCAAGAAGAGCTGGCTCGAAGATATTTTCGACTAACGCACGTCGGCTTGCCGACGGGAACGCGGACAAAGACGCACGTCGGCTTGCCGACGGGAACGCGGACAAAGACGCACGTCGGCTTGCCGACGGGAACGCGCAACAAGCCCGCCCGCACGCCCGCGCACGCTGTGCCGCCTGTCCTACAGCGCGCGACTCGGCTATATCGGCTATACGCGCGCTACAGTCTTCCCGGTCTGGCGTGCCGCTCGTGCATGCCGGAACATATCCTGTCGGTGTGGAGGAGGCGCGGCCGTCGTCGCGACGGGCAAACGTTGCGTCGATGGGCTGAACTTTGCTGAACTTCGGCCGGAAAAGATAAGGTTTTCAATGGGTGCCCCAGCCACCGCGCTGGGACACCCATGATAAGCGTTAAATCGTCCAGCTGCCGGGGTTGGGCATCGCCATGCGTTTTTGCGCGTTGATCAGACTCATCACGCTGCGGACCACAAACCAGGCGGTGGTGGCGAGCAGGATGGGAAAGCCGATCAGCACGATCAGTAACAGAAAGCCGATGACGGAGCCCGCGAGGCCAATCCAGAAGCTATTGATGAGGTAGGTATAATGCGTCGCCTCCCACGGCTCATGCGCCTCACCTTTCCAGACAAAGGCGAGGACGATGCCGATCAGGCCGGTCAGGCCGCCGGTGACGAGACTGCCGAGATAGAGCAGGCCGATGATCGTTGGCCGGTTGAAATCAAATCCGCCGGTTGGTGTTGCATTGTTGGTCATACTTTATCCCTTGATCTGGCTGCGGCGCATCGCGTGCACCAGCCGCCGAGCGCCTTGCCTTGGGGTCAGTTTGTCGCGCTGCGGTCGATAAGGCAACCGCTCATCGCGCCATCCTCACGGCTCAGCGCGTCGGTGGCCCGGCTCATCGTGGCTGGAACCACGCAATTCCGGGGATTTCCGGCTCTCAACTCGGCTCGTCGCGCAACACTGTCCGCCCGATGAACCGCGCGCTTGCGGTCCGTTCAGGGAGCGGGGGGCAGTATCGAGAGGTCAAAGCAAACCAGCACCTGGCGGGCCACTCCCGCAACCCGCCAGGCGCACCCAACAAGGATCGACGCGATGAACAAAACCCTGCTGGCGCTCGGCGCTGCCCTCACCCTCCTCCCCGTCGCGACTCCGGCGCTCGCGCAAGATCGCCAGGATCGCGCCTATGATCGTGGCTATCAGGATGCCCAGCGCGATTCGGAACAGCGCCAATATCAGAATCGCGGGTCTGAACAGGTCAATTCACGCACCCGCGTCTGGCGCGGTGATGATGGCCGCTATTATTGCCGCCGGTCGAACGGCACCACCGGTTTGATTATCGGTGCAGCAGGCGGCGCGCTCGCCGGCCGGGCAATTGATACCCGCGGTGGGCGCGCCACTGGCACCATCCTTGGTGCAGCTGCAGGCGCACTCTTGGGCCGCGAATTGGAACGTGGCCGGTCGCGCTGCCGCTAAACGTTCCCGCATTTGATAGACCCTGGCGACGGCAGGAATGTTCCTGCCGTCGTTTTTACGCCATTACTTATCGCGCCAGCAACGTCCGTGCTTGGCCCGCCAGCTGGGCGAGCATCGCTGGCGACGGGGCCGGCATCGCCCGCGCCCGGTCGATAAAGGTGCGGAACTGCGTGATCCGCGCGGCATGATTCTCCAGCCACATCGCCACAGCGGGCTCGGCATCATCGCCCTTTAGGCGGCCAATGGTATCGAGCCGCATCTGCTGAAAGTCGCGGGCAAGGCCAGCGACCAGCAAGCGTTCCCACGGGTCACTCGGCGTCAACTGCATCGCCACCCCCTGTGCCCAGTCGAGCCCGGTGGCATTGCCCAGGGCAGTGAATGCCCGCGTCAGCGCCAGCGGGTCCGCCCCGCGCCGGCGCGCCAGCGCAACAATGCCAACCGCGCCATCAAGTTCGGCCAGATGGGCCACGCTGCGCGCCAGCTTCTCATCCGATCCCGCCGCGACCAACCGGGCGACAAAGCCGTCAACCTGATCGCGGCCCTCACCCTTAAGCAAGCGCGCGCTATTGGCATCAAGCGCGGCGATCCCCGGCGATAGTTCAGCGACGCAATCAGCCAGCGAGCGGCCCGGCACGCTGTTGCGGATCAGGTCGGCCATGTGCGCGCGCAGTTCAACGGCGGTCTGGCCATAAAGGTGCAGCCGCGCATCCTCGCCAATTTTGGCAGCGTCGATCCGCTCCCACAGGGCCCGCACTCCGAACAACCGCTCGGCAACGGCAAAGGCTTCGGCGACGTCGGCCAGGCCAACGCCCTCTTCCTCGGCTAGCTCGAATGGGTGGATCAGGCCCATGCGGTTGACCATGCGATTAGCGATTTTGGTGGCGACGATCTCACCGCGCAGCTGGTGGGAGAGGATTGCGTCGCGGTGCGCCGCCACCATCGCTTGCGGGAATGCGGCCAGCACCTCATCATCCATCAGCGGGTCTGCGCCCAGTTGCCCGGCCTCTGCTGCCGCCTGAATGGCCAGCTTGGCGGTCGACAGGATTACCGCCAGTTCGGGCCGGGTCATCCCGCGCCCATCCTGCACCCGGCGCAGCAATTCTTCATTGCCTGCCAGTCCCTCGACCGCACGGTCCAGCCGTCCGTCGGCTTCAAACTGCTCGATCAGGCGCAACTGTGCGGGCAGGGCCTCGGCCGTGCCGCGTGAGGCGATGGACAGCGCCAGTGCCTGCAGTCGGTTATCCTCCAGCACCAGCTCCCCGACATCGTCGGTCATGCTGGCGAGCAAGGTGTTGCGCGCGTCCGCCCCCAGCCGCCCAGCGCGGACTTCCTGGTTGAGGGCGATCTTGATATTGACTTCATTATCCGAACAATCGACGCCCGCCGAATTGTCGATGAAGTCGGTGTTGATCCGACCACCGCCCAGTGCAAAGGCAATGCGGCCCGCCTGGGTGGTGCCCAGATTGGCGCCCTCGCCGATCACCTTGGCGCGCAAATCCTCGCCATCGATACGGATGCGGTCATTGGCGGGGTCGCCAACCTCGGCATTATTCTGGCGCGCTGCCTTGATATAGGTGCCGATGCCGCCAAACCACATCAGGTCAACGGGGGCCTTGAGGATCGCAGTGAGCAGCGCGGTCGGCTCGATCTCGGCCGCATGCAGCCCGAGCGCGGCTTGCGCCTCAGCAGGCAGCGTGATGGTTTTCTGGCTGCGCGGCCAAATGCCGCCGCCTTTGGACAACAATTTGGTATCATAATCGGCCCAGCTTGAACGCGGTAGCCCGAACAGCCGGGCGCGCTCCTTCCAGCTCATTGCCGCATCGGGATCGGGATCGATAAAGATATGCCGGTGGTCAAAGGCCGCGACAAGCTTGAGTGATTTGGACAGGAGCATCCCGTTGCCAAACACGTCGCCAGACATATCGCCGACGCCTGCGACCCGCACCGGGTCCTTTTGCACATCGACGCCCATTTCCAGGAAATGCCGCTGGACCGACAGCCACGCGCCCTTGGCGGTGATGCCCATCGCTTTGTGGTCATACCCGTTGGAGCCGCCGCTGGCGAAGGCGTCGCCCAGCCAGAAGTCGCGTTCCAGCGCGATGGCGTTGGCGATGTCTGAGAATGTCGCGGTGCCCTTATCTGCGGCCACGACGAAATAGGGGTCGTCGTCATCGCGGCGCACGACGCCCTTGGGCGGCACGACTTTGCCATCCGCCAGATTATCGGTGATCGACAACAGGGTGCGGATAAAGATGCGATAGCATTCGGTGCCCTCGGCCAGCCACGCGTCGCGGTCGGTGGCGGGGTCGGGCAACTGCTTGGGATAGAATCCGCCCTTCGCGCCGGTTGGCACAATCACGGCGTTCTTAACCCGCTGCGCTTTCATCAGGCCGAGCACTTCGACGCGGAAATCGTCGCGCCGGTCGGACCAGCGCAGGCCCCCGCGCGCCACCGGTCCGGCGCGCAGATGGATGCCCTCAACCCGGGGAGAATAGACGAATACTTCGCGCCACGGTAGCGGCTTGGGCAGGCCTGGCACCTTCGTACTGTCGATCTTGAACGCGAGCGCTTCCGCGGCGGCGGGGGTAAAGGCGTTGGTGCGCAGCGTCGCTTCAATCGTCGCCAATATCAGCCGCAAGATCCGATCCTCATCAATCGCTGCGACCTCGGCCAGCCCGGCTTCGATGGCGGCGCGCGCGTCTGCTGCTGCCGCATCGCCGCCAGCTGGGTCATGCAGCGCCCGGAACAGCGCGATTAGCGCCCGGGTAACGCCTTGGGCATTTTGCAGCGCCTGAACGAAGGTCGGCAGGCTATAGGATACGCCGGTCTGGCGCAGATACCGATACCAGGCGCGCAACCAGCCAATCGCCTGCGGGTCGATCCCCGCCGCCATCACGAGCTGATTGAACCGGTCATTCTCCGCCTCACCGCGCAGCACGGCGGCAATCGCGGATTCGATCACCGGGATCGCCGGATCACCAGCCGGCGGCAGGGTTAAGGTGCCCGCCGGGTCGAGCGCAAAGTCATGAATATGCGCGGTTTCCTCTCCGCCCAGCGCCACCGGAATTTCCTCCAGCACGGTGAACCCGAAATTCTCGAAACTCGGCACCGCGCTCGACAGCGGGAGCGCGCCCTCGGCATTATAGAGTTTGAGCCGAACGCTGCCGTCGTTGCTGCCGCCGCTACTGCCGCCTACCCGATGCGACAACCGCACCGAACGGCTCATGCCGCTGTTCAGTTCGCGCAGCACCAATATGTCATCGGCAGCTTCGGCGGGCGTGCTGCTTAGCCGATAGCCCTGCGGAAAGGCGTCGGC
>JANOPV010000090.1:0-2143 GCA_031422035.1 Sphingomonas sp.
GAAAATGACCCGATGGGCGGCTCTGATCCCTATAGCGCCAGCAAGGGCGCAACCGAGCTGGTCACCAGTTCGTGGCGAGACAGTTTTTTCGGGGGCGACAGCGGCGTTAACCTCGCATCGGCGCGCGCGGGCAATGTCATAGGCGGCGGCGATTGGGCCGCGGACCGGATCATCCCCGACTGCATCCGCGCCTTTTGCGAGCGGCGCGGGGTGGAGCTGCGCAATCCGCGCGCTACCCGGCCGTGGCAGCATGTCCTCGAACCGCTGGGCGGCTATCTGCTGATTGCTGCACGGCTGCTGAGCGCAGACCCCGCCCCCTATTGCACTGGCTGGAATTTCGGCCCGGCGGCGCGCGATGTTCGCCCGGTTGAGGATCTGGTGGGCATGATTGCGGGCCATTGGGGCAGCGATGCGGCGTGGAGCAAATCACCCGGCCCCCACCCCAAGGAGGCCGCCATATTGTCGCTCAATTGCGATAAGGCGGCGGCTGAGCTTGGCTGGCACCCGACCTGGTCGCTCGAAACGATGATTGGCCATACAGCGGGCTGGTTTCAGGCGTGGCATAAAGGTGATGCCGATATGCGCGCCGTAACGATGGACCAGATTGCGGCCTTTGCAGCTGATGCCGGGTCCGGTGCGGCGCTCCGCCGCTGATATGCACATATTGCTGGTGATTGATGGCATGCACCCGCGCTCGGGTGGGCCGCCTGCGGTCATCGCGGGTTCGGCGCTGGCGTTGGTTGCGCGGGGGCATGCGGTTACCGTCCTGTGCAGTGCAAAGACGGGAGATGAGGCGGTGGTCCGCACCACCTGGGCGGCGATGTTGGATGCCGGGGTGGCAATCCAGTTCTGCGCGCCCGAGGGGCTGGCTGGGATATTGGGTTTCGGTGGGCAGCAGGCGCTGATTACGGCGGCGGTGGCGGCGGCCGACGTGGTCCATCTGCACGGTGTCTGGAACCCACTGCTGCTCGTCACCGGACGGATCGCCCGCCGTCTCGGCACCCCCTATTTCCTTTCAGCGCACGGGGTGTTTGACCGCCGGGCAATGGAGCGGATTAGGAGCAAATTCGTCAAAAAGCGCCTTGCGGTGCGCCTGCTTAATCTCGTGCCGCTGCTGGAACAGTCAGCGGGTTTGATCTTTGGTTCGGCGGCAGAGGCGGCAGAAAGCTGGCTGCCGTCATCCGATATTCCGCTCGCCTTTGTCCCCAATGGCGCCGCGGCGACGGCGGGCACCGGCACGCCAACATCCGATGATATGGCTCGCCTGCACGCTGCCGCGCCAGCCGTGGCTGGGTGGCAGCGCACGATCCTGTGCCGCAGCCGCATTCATGAGGAAAAGGGCCTCGACATGATCGTCGCCGCCTTTAACCGCATCGCCGCTGACTTTCCGGGCACTGGTTTGCTGATTGCGGGCATGGCGCAGGATGCCGCCTATCAGACTCGGATACAGGCGATGATTGCGGACGGCCCGGTTGCGGACCGGATCGCCCTGACGACCGCGTTGACTGGGCCGACAACGCAATTCCTCTATCAAGCCTGTGACATCTTCGCGATGCCGTCGATCGCCGAGGGTTTTTCAATGGCGATGATCGAAGCGCTGGCCAATGGCCGCCCGCTGCTGCTCACCCGCTATTGCCATAATCCGGCGGTGGCCGAGGCGGGCGCTGGACTGATTGTTGAGCCGAGTGTGGACGCGATTGCGGACGGGCTGCGCGCAATGCTGGCGCGGGATGATACCGAACTCGCCGCGATGGGCCAGTCCGCGCGCCGACTGTTCGTCGATCGCTTCACCTGGGACCGGGTGGCTGAGGCGCTTGAGCACATTTATGCAGCGGCCGTCGCCAAGGTTGCGGCATGAGCGGCAGCGGCCCAACTCTCGTCACCGGCGCTAGCGGGTTCATCGGGCGGCGCTTGAGCGCAATGCTCTGCGCGCGTGGCGACGAGGTTGTCGGCTGGACGCGGACCATGGGCGACTTGCGCGATGGCGATGCCGTCACCCGCGCGCTCAGCGATCTGCGCCCCACGACCATCTATCATCTCGCTGCGGGCAATGCGGCTTTGACCCAGGCCGACTGGACGGTGCCCGCCGATGAAGTGCGGATGCTGGCCAACCTCGCCGAGGCGATGGGCGAGGGCGCACGGC
>JANOPV010000091.1:0-12484 GCA_031422035.1 Sphingomonas sp.
GTTGAGCGACAGCACCGTGCCTAGCGACGCCTCCGGCAATATCGCCCGCATTGCCCGCAGCGCGCCTGCCGTCGCCAGATTCACATGGTGCACCGCCGCCGCATAGGTCGGATAATCGGCGATGCCTGGCGCATGTATGCCCAGCGCATAGCCCATCGCGCAAAAGATGCTCGGTTCGTTGAACATCGCCCAATGGTGGATAACATCGCCCAGTTCGCGAGCGCACAGGTCCGCATAATCGACGAACCATTGCACACTATCCCGCGCTGCCCAGCCGCCACGATCTTGCAATGCCTGCGGGTAATCCCAGTGGTAGAGGCAAGCCCATGGCTCGATCCCGCGCGCCCGACAGGCGAGCGCGAGGCGTCGGTAGAAATCGATCCCTGCCGAATTTTCGGCCCCATCGCCATCGGGAATGATTCGGGTCCAGGCGATGGAGAAGCGATAGACTTTCATCCCCGCCGCAGCGGCCAGATCAAGGTCAGCCTCAAACCGGTGATAATGATCGCACGCGACATCGCCGGTATCGCCGCCCGCAACCTTGCCGGGGGTGTGGGTGTACCGGTCCCAGATGCTTTCCCCCTTGCCGTCGGCGTCCCACGCGCCTTCAATCTGATAAGCGGCGGTCGACGCGCCGAACTTGAAGGCCGGTGGAAAATTGCGGACGGTCATGGGGCTCTCCTCAGCCACGTGGATGATGAAGCTAGTTGACCCGATTGCATCCGCTCCTGCAATGATGGCGTATATAAAAGATCGTGGTTGGGGAGATGATGATGCGGTGGTTCAAGAGAATAGGCCTCGGGCTGCTGGCGCTCATCATCGTCATCGCCATCGGCCTTGCCGTCTGGGAACCGCTGACGGCGCGTGCTCCCACGGCGGTTGCCTTCACTCCCACCGATGTCCGGATCGCGCGGGACCGCTGGGGCATTCCCCATATTTTTGGCGCGACCGACCCCGATGTCGCTTACGGCGTCGCTTACGCCCATGCCGAAGATGATTTCAGCACGCTGCAAGAGGTGCTCGCAATGACCCGCGGGCGGCTCGGTGCGCTCACCGGGAGCGACGGGGCCAAGACCGACTATGTTGCCGAACTTTTAGGCGCGCGCGCCACGGTGGAGCGTGATTATGCCGGTCTCCCCGCCGACGTCCGCGCGCTGTTCACCGCCTATGCCGCCGGCCTCAACCGCTATGCCGAACGACATCCTGATGAAGTTGCACTGCGCAATCTATTCCCGCTGACCGGCGAAGATGTCGTCACTGGCTTTGTCGTCCGCTCGCCGTTCTTCTTCGGCCTCGACAACGTCCTTGGCCGATTGGCTGGGGGTGAGCCGCTGAACCGCGAAGGCGGCCCGGCGATACCGGGGATGCCAGAGCGCGCCGTAACTGCCCACAATGCGGCCACGCCCGGTGCGGGTCTGGCCGGGGCACTTCTCGGCTCTGGCGAAGGACAAAACGGCTCCAACGCCTTTGCCGTCGCGCCCAGTCGCACCGGCGATGGCTCGACCCTGCTCGTCTCTAACAGCCACCAGCCGTGGACCGGCGGTGTCGCCTGGTATGAACTGGTCGTCCATTCGGGCACTGGCTGGAATTTTGCTGGCGCGACCTTCCCCGGCGCGCCCTATCCGTTGCTCGGCCATAATGCCGATCTGGGCTGGACCAACACCGTCAACCGGCCGGACCTGATCGACGTTTACCGCCTGACGATGAACGCCGCGGGCACGGCCTATCGCTATGATGGGGCGTGGCGTCCGTTGGAGAGCCGCCGCGTGTGGCTGCGCGTTGCCTTTGGCCCGTTCGTTATCCCCTATCCACAGACGGTTGAGCGGTCGGTCCATGGCCCCGTGGTCCGTAATGACGATGGCGTCTTCGCCATCCGCTATGCCGGGATCGACCAGCTCGATATGGTCACCCAATATTACCGGATTAACCGCGCGCGCAATCTGGACGAATGGCGCGGCGCGATGTCGGCGCAGGGCATCCCCGGCACCAATTTCATCTATGGCGACCGCAGCGGCAATATCGGCCTGTTCTACAATGCGATGTTCCCGGATCGGCCCGCCGGGTTCGACTGGCGCGGGATGCTGCCGGGCGACACCAGCCGCGCGCTGTGGACGCAGACGTTGCCGTTCGCCCGCGCGCCCGCGCTGGTTAACCCGGCGTCGGGCTATGTCATGAACGCTAACAATACCCCGTTCAGTGCGGCTGGGCCGGGGGATGAACTCGACCCGGCGGCGTTTGACCCGCGCATGGGGATAGAGCTGGACCACACCAATCGCGACCTGCGCGCCATCGCCCTGATGGAGCAGCCCGGCCCGATCAACGAAGCGCGGCTCGAGCGGATTAAATATGACACCGGCTATGACCGCACCAGTTATGCCGGTGCATTCATGGCGCAGATCACGGCGTTGCGCCCCACCGATGCCCGGTCGCGTCAGGCACAGGCGTTGCTCGGCCAATGGGACTGGTCGCTTGATGGCCGGGGCAGGGCGGATGCGCTCGCGCTGACCGTGCTGCGCCCCGCCAATCGCATCCATTATCTGCGCACTCGCGAAACCCCCGATGCCGCGACAATCCTGCAAGAGGCGGCGACCCATCTTAATACGACATTCGGCAGCCTTGACCCGCCGCTGGGGGATGTCCTGCGGCTGCGTCGGGGAACTGTCGACCTGCCACTCGACGGCGGCAACGATACGCTGCGCGCCTCGACCTTGTGGGATGTCGACCCCGATGGCCGTTACCGCGTCCGCCACGGCGACAGCTTCCTGATGTTCATCCGCTGGGATCGCGAGGGCCGAGTGCGGTCGCGCGCGATCCAGCCCTTTGGCGCGGCCACCAACCGCTCGAACTCGCGCCATTATAACGATCAGGCGCGCCTGTTCGTCCGCCATCAGGTGCGCGACGTGCTGTTCGACCCCGCCGCGCTGATGGCGACGCGACCGCGGATGTACCGGGTGCCTTGAATCGCACTTGCAGCGGTCGGGCTGCTGGCATAGTCACCGGGCATCGACTTCAGGACCACCACCGCATGTCCGGTGCGTGTCCTTCCTGGTAAAGAGGATTGTCCCCCGATGCGCCTATCCCGCAAAGTCCTGACTGCGTTTGCCGCCGCTGCTGCCAGCATCGGGCTCACCTCCTGCGCCACCCCGCAAGCCACCAGTGGCGGCGCGGCAACTGCCAACAGCGCGCGCAGCAACAGCGCCGCGATTGAGGCGCTCGTCGATCGCATCGACATTCCTTACGAAACCTTCACCCTCGCCAACGGCCTGACCGTCGTCATCCATACCGACCGTAAGGCCCCCGTCGTCGCGGTGTCGATGTGGTATGATGTCGGGTCAAAGGATGAGAGCGCGGGCCGCACCGGCTTTGCCCATTTGTTCGAACATCTTATGTTCAACGGCACCGAAAACGCGCCCGGTGATTTCTTTGAGCATCTCCAGGAAATCGGCGCGACCGACGTTAACGGCACGACCAATCCCGACCGCACCAATTATTTCCAGACGGTACCAACCGGCGCGCTCGACCGGGCGTTGTTCCTTGAAAGCGACCGCATGGGCCATCTGCTCGGCGCGGTCGGGCAGGAAACGCTCAATGTGCAGCGCGGCGTTGTTCAGAATGAAAAGCGGCAGGGGGATAATCAACCCTTTGGCCTGCTGCGCTATTATATCTTTGAAAACCTGACCCCGCGCGGTCACCCCTACCACCATTCGACCATTGGCTCGATGGCCGATCTCAACGCCGCCAGCCTGGGCGATGTCCAGACCTGGTTCCGGACCAATTACGGCCCGAATAACGCGGTGCTGGTATTGGCGGGGGACATTGATGCGGCCACCGCTCGGCCGATGGTCGAACGCTGGTTCGGCGATATTGCCCGCGGCCCTGCTGTGGTCGAACGCGCCATCGAAATCCCGACCCTGCCGGCGCCGCTGCACCGCGAAGTCACCGATCAGATCGCGACCACGCGGATCATGCGCTTCTGGACGATCCCGGGCTACACCTCAGCGGATCAGCCGCTGCTCAGCGCTGCCGCCAGCGTGCTTGGCGGGCTCAATTCCTCGCGGCTCGACAATGCGCTGGTGCGCGGCGAAGAGCTTGCCGTCAGTGTTGTTGCCAATGCCCAGCCGTTTGAAGATATGGGCATCTTCGTCATTCAAGCCGACGTGAAGCCCGGGGTTGATCCCGCGCTAGTCGCCCGCCGCCTTGACGAAATCACCGCTGAGTTCCTTCGCGATGGTCCGACCGAGGATGAACTGCAACGCGCCATCATGTCCAACCTGTCGAACCAGCTTAATGGTCTGGAGGCCGTCGGCGGCTTTGGCGGCAAGGCCGTCGCGCTGGCGCAGGGACAGCTTTACACCGGCAACCCAGGCTTCTTCCGCGAGCAACTCCGCCGCTTTGCCAGCGCCACCCCGGCACAGGTGCGCGAAGTTGCCAATCGCTGGCTCTCGCGCCCGGTCTTCGGCCTAATCTATCGCCCGGGCACTCGCACCGACTCAGGCGAAGCGCGCGGCGGCGCGGTGCGCGGTGCAGAAGCAGCGGACCCATTCGCCAGCAATTTCTATCGCGCCCCGCAAACCGCCAATGAACTGGCCTTTGCCCAAGCACAGCCAGCGGTCGGCACGGTGACACCGACCCCAGCTGGGGCGGCGACACCAGCACCGCCGGCCAACACCGCACCGCCGCGGGGCCCCGCCCGCACCCCGCCCGATCTGCAACCGCTGGGTGATCTCGACTTCCCCGCCATCGAACGCGGCCGGTTGCGCAACGGCATCCCCGTCTATTTCGCCCGGCGGGCGACCGTACCAACCATCCGCGCGAACATCGTGTTCGACGCGGGTATCGCAGCGGATGATCGCAATCGCAGCGGCACCCAATCGCTGATGCTCAACCTGATGACCGAGGGAACGACCACCCGCGATTCGCGTGCGCTGGCGGAGGAGCAGGAGCGGCTTGGGGCCAATGTCACGTCCGGTTTTGGTGTGGATCGCACCAATTTTGGCCTATATGCGCTGACGTCGAACCTGCGTCAGTCGCTGCTGCTGCTGGCTGATGTCGTCCGTAACCCGTCCTTTGCGCCTGCTGAAATTGAGCGCCTGCGCGTCAGCCAGTTGACCGGCATTGCCCAGGAATTGAATAGCCCCAACGGCCTGGCCAACCGCGTCGCCGGGCGGCTGTTGTTTGGGCCTGAGCATCCTTATGGGGCCATCGCCGGATCGGGCACTGCCGCCTCCGTCCGTGCCATCACGCGTGATGATCTGGTGAATTTCCATCAACGCTGGATCCGGCCGGATAACGCCGCGATTTTCGTTGTTGGTGACACCAGTCTGCGTGATGTCGTGCGCGAACTTAACGCCACTTTTGGCGACTGGACACCGCCGTCGGTGCCGCGCGGGGTCAAGGATTTCGCCGCCGCTATCCCGCCGCAAACCCCGCGCATCCTGTTCATCAACCGGCCCAATTCGCCGCAATCGGTGATTGTCGCAGCTCAAGTGCTGGGGGTCAGCGGGCGTGACGATCTGGTTGTGTTGCGTGCCGCCAATGATGTGCTCGGTGGTAACTTTCTGTCGCGGATCAACATGAACCTGCGCGAACGGCGCAGCTGGTCCTACGGCGCTGGCTCCAGCATCGGCGGCGCGGAACAGCGGGTTACTTTCCGCGTCACCGCGCCGGTGCAGGCGGATCGCACCGCCGATTCCATCCGTGAGATTATCTCTGACGTGACCGCCTTTCGCGGTGCCTCGGGCGTGACCGCGGCGGAATTGACCCGCACCGTCAATGGCAGCATCCGGGAACTGCCCGGCAGTTTTGAGACTGCGAGCGATGTCATGGCCGGGATGCAACAGATCATCATCCTCAACCGCCCTGACACTTATTATGAAGGGCTAGCCGGGCGCTACCGCACCATGTCGGCGGCGGAGCTTGACACGGCGTTACGGGCACAGGTTGACCCCGCGCGCTTTGTCTACATCGTCGTCGGTGACGAACGCGTTGTCCGCGCGCAGCTCGATACGCTCAACATGCCGGTCGAAATTGTTGACCGCGCCACTTTGGGTGGCCAATAAGCCCCTCTGATTTCACAGCAAAGGATAGCATGATGAGCAATATAGCAGGCAGCTATGACTGCATGACCAAAACCCCGATGGGCGACCAGAAGTCGACCTTTACCGTGACTGTCGATGGCGACAGCTTCACCGGCAAGAATGAGGGCGGCATGGGCAGCCTCGATGTTGAAGACGGCACTGTGGCCGGCAACACGCTGAGCTGGAAAATGCAGATGAAGGTGCCGATGCCGATGACGCTGACCTGCACCGCTACCATCGATGGCGACACGCTGACCGGTAGCATCGATTCAGGCGCATTCGGTGCGTTCCCGATGAACGGCATCCGCGCGAGCTAATCTTCGTGGCCATGGCGACCATGCGGCGCCGGGGGCAACTCCGGCGCCGTTTGTTATGGTTACCAACCGGTGTCCACATTTGGTGCACAGCCGTTAACCCGATCACCGACCCGCATCCGCCGCCCTAAACCCCCGGCATGACCTGCCGTTACGTGTTGGCGATGCTGTTCGCCATATTCTCCCTGATGATCGCCCGGGCACCGCTATCTGCGCAGGTGCGGGCCACCACCACCACGCTGAGCTTGGGCAGTGCCACCGTAACGGCCACCGTCACCGCAAGCGTCACCGCAAGCGCCACCATCATCGCGCGCCCGGTCCGCATCATTGCCGCCGATCTCAGCCGGGTAGACGGCGCGGCCAGCCTTCCCTCCCAAGCCACCCTCTCAGCCCGCCCCTGCGACCCCGGCACCCCGCGTGGCTGCCGGCTGATCGTGGTGGACATGCCCTAGCACTGTATAACGCGTCATCTCCGACGTGATGCGGGATGACGAGCGGCGAAACGATGCCGCCCTCTTCCCCTGAGGGCCCGCAGCCCTTATTTGCCCACAATGCAGCCAGCCGCCTCAACACCCGTGTCCACCGCCCGCGACAATGACCCCGTCACTGGCGGCGCCCCCGCTCGGACCCCGACGCCGGACCCACCATTGCTGCCGACGCTGCTGCGCTTCCTGCCCTATCTTTGGCCGCGCACCAATCCTGGGCAACAGGTCCGCATCGTCATCGCCGCCATCCTTGTCATCCTGTCAAAGGCGCTACAGCTGTCGACAGCATTCCTGTTCGCTGCCGCAATTGACCGGATGCAGCCAGGCATGGAGCCTGCTGTCAATCTCGCCATCGGCCTGTTCCTCGCTTATGTCGGCGCGCGCTTTACCACCGTCATTTTTGATAATCTGCGCAATGTGGTGTTTGAGCGCGTTGGGCAGGATGCCACCCGCGACCTCGCGACCCAGGTGTTCGCCCATCTCCACCGGCTCAGTCTGCGCTTCCACCTCTCGCGCCGGACGGGAGAGGTTACTAAGGTCATCGAACGCGGCACCAAGAGCGTCGACATCATGCTCTATTTCCTGCTGTTCAACATCGCCCCGACGGTGATCGAACTTGCCGCGGTGCTCATCATCTTCGGCCTCAAATTCAGCTGGTGGCTGTCGCTCGCCACCGCGATCATGGTCGTCGCTTATATCACCTTCACCCGCCGGGTAACTGACTGGCGCAACGCGCTCCGAGCGGAAATGAACGATCTCGATACGCTGACCGTCGGGCGCTCGGTTGACAGCCTGCTCAACTATGAAACTGTCAAATATTTCAATGCTGAGGACCGGGAGGCCGCCCGCTATACCGCTACCGTCAGCAGCTGGGCCAATGCTGCCGTCAAATCCGAAAACTCGCTCGCCTGGCTGAATATCGGCCAATCGTTCATCACCAACGCGATGATGGCAGGTGCGGTGACGTTCACAGTGTGGGGGTGGTCGCGCGGGCTTTTTACCTCCGGCGATGCGGTCCTCGTCAACATGCTCCTGCTGCAACTCTTCCGTCCACTCGACCTGCTCGGCATGGTCTATCGCACCATCCGCCAGGGGGTCGTGGATATGGACGCGATGTTCCGGCTGGTGGATACCGAGGCCGAAATCGCCGACGCCCCCCATGCCCGCCCGCTCAGCATTACCGGCGGCGCAGTCACTTTCGACGATGTCCGCTTTGCCTATGATCCCGACCGGCAAATCCTGAAGGGCGTCAGCTTCACCGTGCCGGCTGGCGGCACCCTGGCTATTGTTGGCCCCTCGGGCTCGGGCAAATCGACCGTCGCCCGGCTGCTGTTCCGCTTTTTCGACGTCACCGGCGGTCGGATCAGCATCGACGGCCAGGACATCCGCGATCTGACCCAGGCCAGCGTCCGCGCCGCCATCGGCATCGTGCCCCAGGATACGGTGCTGTTCAACGACTCCATCGGCTACAACATCGCTTATGGGCAGGCGGGCGCGGGGATGGACGCGGTCCGCGCGTCAGCCGACGGCGCCGCTATCGGTGCGTTCATCGAAACCTTGCCGCAGGGTTACAACACGCAGGTCGGAGAACGCGGCCTGAAACTTTCCGGCGGTGAAAAGCAGCGCGTCGCCATCGCCCGCACCCTCCTCAAAAACCCGCCAATCCTCATCCTCGATGAAGCAACCAGCGCGCTCGACAGCCGCACCGAGGAGGAGATCATGGCGACGCTCAACGCCATCGCCGAAACCCGGACCACCATCACCATCGCCCACCGCCTCTCCACCATCGCCCACGCCGACCAGATCCTGGTGCTGGACGCCGGAGAGGTGCGGGAGACGGGCACCCACGACACCCTGTTGGCCAGCGGCGGGCTCTATGCGCAAATGTGGGCCCGCCAGGCGGTCGAGCGCCAAGCGGTGGAGCGCGAGGGGGTGGAACAGGGAGTGACGGCGTGAGCTGCGCGCTCGTTTGCGAATTATGTCTGGTCCGCCGACGCTCGGCTGGTGCCGACTGGCTGCGGATCGGCTGATCAAGCGCACCGCGCCATCAGCATCTTTGTAATTCCCGGTCAGGGGGATGTTAGCCATCGGCCCCTTGCCGTGTGCTAGCGAGCCGTTACACCCATTGTTCTGAACGCCGGAGCTACTGTGAACAGCTTGCCGACTATCCTTAGCGAGATCGACCTGCTCGCGCGCGGCGGCGCCATCACCTTGCTGCTGCTGTGGAGCGCGCTACTGATTCGCGACAAGCGGGATGCGCTGGCGGCGCGGGCCGCGGTGGCGATGAACGCGGCGATCATCTGTTACATCGCGCCGCGTGCGCCGCTGGCCGTCATCCCGATCGGCGATGCCCAGCCGGCCCAGGTGGTTGCGATCCTGATTGATGCAGTGTCAGTGCTTGCGTCCGCCTTTTTCTGGCTGTTTGCGCATGTCTGGTTCACCGATGCACAGCGGATTAGCCGCCGGGTGCGCGCGGTGATGCTGGGCTTTGTGGCGTTGCCCGTCCTCCAACTGCTGTTCATTCAGCTGACCGGCCATTTTTCGCCGCTGATCTGGCTGGTGGTCCGCATCGGCATGATCGGATTTGGCGTTGCAGGCATCTGGATCGCCTGGCGGGGCCGCGACGATGATCTGGTGGAGCCGCGCCGCCGTTTTCGTTCGACGATCATCTGGATCATCGGCGGGTTCGTCATCTGGGTCAGCCTGGTTGAAATTCCGCAGCATGGCGGCCTTTGGAATATTGCGGTTCATGCGCTGACCAATGTCGCGATTGTCGCCACCACCTTTTTTGTGTCGGCAGCGCTGTATGCATTCCGGCAGAACCAGTTGTTCGCCGCTGCACCGGCGCTGGACCAATCCGCGCCAGCGACGAGCGGCCCTGCCGAGCCGTCACTACTCGCCGCCCGGCTGGCCGCGCATATGCTTCACCACCGCGCCTATCGCACCGATGGCCTGACCATCGCCGCGCTCGCTGCGCAACTGGGCGAACAGGAATATCGCCTCCGCCGCCTCATCAATGGCGAACTCGGCCACCGCAATTTTGCCGCCTTCCTCAACGGTTACCGGCTAGCGGAGGTGTGCGGCGCGTTGGCAGACCCCGCGCAAACCGACGTGCCGATCATCACCATCGCGCTCGACGCCGGCTTCGGTTCGCTCGGCCCGTTCAACCGCGCCTTTCGCGATGCCGAGGGGATGACCCCGTCGGCTTATCGCCAGCGGCATTTGGCCGATTCCGAAATCGGCTAGCCGGATTTGAAACGGGCGGAGCGCGGTGCCGCACTTGCCACTAGGCCTTGGGGTAGTAGCAATCCGAGGTAATTATGACCACGTCAACCGATCCCCTCACTATCCTTCTGCAGTTGGGCCTCGGCGCCTTTCTGATTGATTTCACGCGCTACATGGTCGCGGCATCAGGGGTCGCGGCGCTTGTCTGGCTGCTCCGGCAAACCCCGCTGCGCACCCGCAAAATTCAGCAACGCAGCGCCACGGCCAAAGAGATCAGGCGGGAATTCCTCCAATCGGTACGCTCGGTAATCGTGTATATCGGCATCACGGTGGTGATCGTCTGGTCGATCAATATGGGTTATATCAAACCCATCGGGGAAAGCCTCGGCTGGCCGACTGATCTGGCGCTGCTGGCCGGGATCATCATCGCGCACGACGCCTATTTCTACTGGGTGCACCGGGCGATGCACCACCCGGTGCTTTTCAAACATTTCCATCGCGCCCACCATCGCTCGATCACGCCGACGCCATTCGCCGCCTATAGCTTTGCGGTGCCAGAGGCCGTGGTGATGGGGATGTTTGTTATCCTGTGGCAATTCATGTTCCGGACGCCTGGCTGGGTCATCGGCTCGTTCCTGGTCTGGCAAATTGCACGCAACGCGATGGGTCATGCCGGGTTTGAACTGATGCCGCGCTGGTGGCTGTCGACCCGGATCACCAGCTGGATCAACACCACGACCCACCATGATCTGCACCACAATGGCGGGTTCAATACCAATTACGGCCTGTATTTCACCTGGTGGGACAGACTGATGGGTACCGAACACCCCCGCTACCACGCCCGCTTTGCCGAGGTGGTGGCCCCACCGGTGGTTGCCAGCGACCCTGCGCCCGCAGGAGCCACCACCGCCGCCTGATCGCAAATATCGGCGCGCCCGGTTGCCCCATCCGGGAAAGCGGCTACAGGCTGGCGCGTGTCCGCTGCCGCGCTTCTTCCTTTGCTCAAATCAACCTTTGGCTTTGATGCGTTCAGGGGGCGCCAGGCGGATGTGCTCGACCGGGTGATGGCGGGGCAGGGCACGCTTGCGGTGATGCCGACGGGCGCGGGCAAATCGCTCTGCTACCAGCTGCCGTCGGTGGCACTGCCCGGTACCGTCATCGTCATCTCTCCGCTTATCGCGCTGATGCACGACCAGCTGCGCGCAGCGGAGGCGGTGGGCATCCGCGCCGCCACCCTGACCAGCGCTGATGACAACCGCGCCGAAACCGTCCGCCGTTTCCTGGGCGGTGAACTCGACCTGCTTTATGTCGCGCCCGAACGCGCGTCGCAGCCACATTTTGCCGAGATGCTGGGCGATGTGCAGCTGGCGCTATTCGCGATTGATGAGGCGCATTGCGTCTCCGAATGGGGGCATGATTTCCGCCCCGATTACCGCTTGCTGCGCCCGCTGCTTGATCGGTTCGCCGACACGCCCCGGCTTGCGCTCACCGCCACTGCTGATCCCGCGACCCGCGCCGATGTCCTCACGCAATTGGGCCTACCAGATGACGGCCTGATTCTCGCGGGGTTTGACCGGCCCAACATCCGCTATGCCATCGCCCCGCGTGACGGGGTGCCGCGCCAGCTGGCAGACCTCCTCGCCCGCCATCCCGGCGCGGGGATTGTTTATGCACAGACCCGCGACGCCACCGAAAAAATCGCCGCCACCATCGCCGCCACCGGCCGCCCAGCACGCGCCTATCATGCCGGGCTTGACCCCTCGGTGCGCGCCGCAAACCAGGCCGCCTTTGTCGCGTCGGAGGACATGGTGATGGCCGCCACCGTCGCTTTTGGCATGGGCATCGACAAGCCCGATGTGCGCTTCGTCGCCCATGCCGGGCTCCCCAAATCGATTGAGGCCTATTATCAGGAAACCGGGCGCGCGGGCCGCGATGGTGACCCGGCGGAGGCACTGATGCTGTGGGGGGCGGAGGATTTCGCCCGCGCCCGCCGCCGCCTGTCCGAACTCCCCGAGGCGCGCCGCGATGGCGAACGCACCCGGCTCAATGCGCTCGCTGGCCTGGTCGAAGCCACCTCGTGCCGCCGCCAGATATTGCTCCGCCATTTCGGCGAGGGCGACGCCGCGCCGTGCGGCAATTGCGACACCTGCCTCGATCCGCCAGCCGCGCAGGACGCGACCGAACTTGCTCGCAAATTGCTTTCCGCTGTTTACCGCACCGGCCAGAGCTTCGGGCTTACCCACATCGCCAAGGTGTTGACCGGCAGCAATGACGCGCGCGTCCGCGACCGCGGGCATGATCTGCTCTCGGTGTTCGGCATCGTCGATGCGGCGGATGCTCCGCTACTCAAACCGCTCGCCCGCGCCTTGGTCGCGCGTGATGC
>JANOPV010000092.1:0-15663 GCA_031422035.1 Sphingomonas sp.
GTGCTCAACGGCCGCGGCCAGGGCGATCTGGTTATCCAGATAGAGGTCGAAACCCCGACCCGCCTCAGCGCCAAACAGCGCGAACTGCTCGAAGAATTCCGCAGCACCGAAACCGGCGACGAATGCCCGAAAAGTCAGGGGTTTTTCGGGAAGCTCAAAACCGTCTGGGAAGATTTGACCGAGTGATGTAGGTCTTTACCAACGTCCAAAATGGGGAATGAACCATGCGCCGCCTCCTGCTTGCTGCAACAGCCGCACTCGCCGCCACCGCCCCTGCGCTCGCCCAGCAGAATTTCGACGCCGTCGAGGTCCGCGCGCAGACCGTCGCACCCAATATCGCCGTGCTGTTCGGCGCAGGCGGCAACATCGCGGTTACTTGGGGGCCAGATGGTACGGTATTGGTCGACGATCAATATGCCCCGCTCACCCCGCGCATTCAGGCGGCGATTGCCGCGCTCGGTGCAACCCCGGTGCGCTTCCTGATCAACACCCACTGGCATGGCGATCATAGCGGCGGGAACGAGAATTTTGGCACGGCGGGCGCGCTCATCATGGCGCATGACCATGTCCGCGAACGCATGGCGAGCGAACAGCGGCGCCCCGGCGCAAATGGCGCAGCCGACCGTATCACCCCGCCCTCCCCCGCCATCGCCCTGCCCGTTATCACCTGGCACGACGGCATCAGCGTCCACCTGAATGGCGGCGAAGTGCGCACCCTCCATGCGCCGCACGCCCACACCGATGGCGACAGCATCGTCTGGTTCCAGACCGCAAATGTCGTCCACATGGGTGATCTCTATTTTCACCAGGTGACATTGCCGTTTATCGACGTGGGATCTGGCGGCGATGCGCGCGGGATGCTGGCCGCGGCGGACCGGGTGATCGCGATGACCAATGACGCCACCGTCATTATCCCAGGTCACGGCCCGGTGGCGACCCGCGCTGACCTTGTCGCTTATGCGGCGATGCTGCGCGAAGTCATCGGCGTGGTCGAACGCGGGCGTGCCGCAGGGCGTTCACTCGACGAACTGATTGCCGCCCGTCCGGCAGCGCGCTGGGACACCAACCCGCAGGCCTTCATTCGCGGCGACGCCTTCGTCCGCGCGGTATGGGAAAGCTTTGAGCGCGGCCATTATGCCCGGCACTTGCAAAACCATGGCGGCGCGGCATCGGCTGCACCTGCGACCCCAGCGCACGAGCATGGCGACGGCGAACACGCGCACTAAACGTTACAGCTTCGCTCGCAGCTCCGCGATCAACTCTGGAACGCGCGTCAGCCGCGGCGCTTCTTCGTCCAGCACCGCAAGAAACGCCGCGTTCATCAGCGTCTCGCGCACACCCTGTGGCAACACCGATCCTGCAGGCATCGCGCTGATAACAATGTCAAACAACCGCTCAACCGCGTGCAGCCGCCCCCATAAATAGTCATTCTCCCGGAACGCCCGGCTGAAAAACGCGCCAAAGCTGTTGAACTGAATACCCTTAAGCGTCGCCTCGGTCCCGCCAGTGGCCAGCGCGACGGCATCATCTGGCGAGATGCGGTCGATTTTCACCGGATCAAACTCGTCCTGCCCCTCCCCCTGAAGCAGCGGCAGGGTGGCAATGTCGTAGAACGGAAAGCCGAGATAAGCATAAAGCAGCGTCCGCCGTGGCCCCTTCGGCAGTGCGGCAAAGCCGTCGGCAAGTAACACATCGGCGGCCATGTCGAGACTATGCAAATCGCGCAGCGCCCCGACCTGTTCGATCAATGCGGTCGCGTTCATATCTTTGCGCTCCAACGCGCGGTAATAATCGCTCCCCTCGCGGTCAAGATACGGCGCCAGTGCTGTAAAAATTGCGGCGCGCATACCTTCTAATGCTTCAGCCTCGACCGCTTCAGCACCGCCCGCCACCTCATCCAGCCGTCGCGCCAATTGCCGCAAACGACGGATACGAAAGCCCAAATCATGCGAGCGGAAAAAGGCGACGACGTTGCTACTGTTGCCGCCGCTATCACCCATCCGGTCGAGTCCGCGCACCCGCACCGCAGCCCAGACGTCGTTGCGGATGCGGGCACGGGCAATGTCATCATCAGCGCCGGACAGCTCAGCCGTTAGTCGTGCCAGTTCCTCGACTATTGAGGACAGTTTCAGATGCCCGTAAGCGACAAAGCCATAGCCGACGCCCTGCGCCGCCTTGTCCTGCGCCGTTGCCCGCCAAGCCGCCAGCCGCGCTGGCGTTGGCCGGTCCATGAAAAAGGTACGGCCAAAGGCGGCCTCAATCCGCTCATCGACCTCCGCCTGCATCGCCCCGACGATCAGGTGCATCCGCCGGATACGGGCAGAAATGCCTTCGATAGTTTCGACATTGTCGCGGATCGGCTGTTCGCGCGGAATGTCCGACATCGCCTTAAGCATCGTCGCAAAAAAACCGGGCAGCTTATTGTCGTCCTCGCCATCCCGCTTGCGGGTCAGCGACACGCTGCGCCGCCCGGGCTTGGGGTCAATATAGACAAAGCGCCGGTCTACCTCGCGCCGGGCCGGGCGCTGGCGTAGCGCCGCAATGGCCGGTTTGAACGGCGCGTTGGCCAGCACTGACCCGTCGATCAGCACTGTGTCGGCAGCACCACCACGCGCATGCTGGCGCGGCAGTTGGCGCGCCAGAAACGCGTCGCGACCCGACCACAGCTCGCCGCGCGCCGCCAATGTTGCGTCCAACTCCCGCGCGGTGAACGGCGGAAAGGCTCCGGGAAAGCTCGCCGTCGTTCGCGCCGCAAACACCAGCCCGCCCACATCGTCCAGCTGCGCCAGTCCGCGGACATTGTGCCGGAACGAAAAGATCAACCGATGCTCGGTTTCGCTCACGACTGGCGGGCTATGCAGCCGCATGGCTTCCTCATGCCCCGCATAGTCGGTGACCGTGACCATCAGATCAACCGGATGCCCCGGCGGCACCAGCGCAGGGCCCCGGCTACCTGCCTGCATCGCGGCAAAGGCATCGAGCAGCAGCCCGCTAAACACCGGCCCGCCAAAGGGTGGTTCAAACCAGCGAGCCCGGACAAATTGCGACAGCTTTGCTCGGATTTCCGGGCGGGCGGAGCGTTCGACCGTCGCCTCAATCACCCCTTTTTTGAGCCGCGTCGCGGTCCATGCAATCGGCACTGCCCAGAATTTCGTCAGCCGAGAGAGTGGCCGCGCGTCGGGATCAAGCAACACCTCAACATCCGCCCGGCTCAGCCACAGGTCAGTCAACGGCTCAAGCGATTCGCCCGATGCAATCGCGCGGGCCAGAAAAATGCCGTTGATCCCCCCGGCGCTCGCCCCGGCTATAATGTCGGAAAACACCCTGAGCCGCGTGCCCGACGCCTCGCTGATCGCGGTAAGCAGCGCCCGGTAACTGTCGATAACTCCGCCAGCAGGTGGCGCGCCGTCGAAGGCAGCGCGACTGGCGCGAGCAAGGTGCCACAGCTCCTTGGTCACGCCGTGCATATACACCGCTAGGCTAATACCGCCGTAGCAAACCAAAGCGAGGCGCAGTTCCTTATCCCGCATCAGAGGACTTAACGGCAGCGCGGGCGGAAAGTCGAGCGCTGCTTAGCGCACGGCCCCTTGCGGCATCCCCGCGGCGCGTTGCATTGCCGCAGTGGACTGCGCCTGAATTCGCATGACCTCACCGTTCAGTCGCTGAATTTCCGTGAGCTGTGTATTGGTCCGGTTCATCGCGCCAGTGTCGACAAAAACGACCCCACCGTCGGGCGTTGCCTGCCAGCCGCCCGCTGCCAGTGTCCGGCATACGATGCCGGCGCGGCGGACAATATCGGCCTGCAATGTCCACAGCCGCTGGTGCGTCGCGCCAGATGTGGCAACGCCTTGCTCAAATTCGGTGAGGTCCCTTGCGGCAAGGTCACCGCGCCCGACGGCAGCTTGGCCAGTCTCCATCGCCAATGCCACATGCTGCGGAAAAGTGGTGCTATACCCCATCGCCTGCGTGGCGAGCGCATCCATCGCACCGCAATTACGCAGCGTCCGGCTTTGCGGGGTCAGGCCCCGGATCGACAGCATCGGGGTAACACCTGAGGCATCCACGGCGGCGCTGAATGCGCGCACCTCGGCCAGGTGATCATTGCTGAACGCCGCCATCATCCGCTGCATCGGCCCACCCTCATCGGTCGGCATCGCGCCGGGCAGCTCGCCGTTGGAACGCGCCCGCGCAACATTACTCAACGCATCCTGCATGCCCGCGACATCGGCATCCCGCGCTTGCTGGTTCGCTCCGGCGGCACCGACCGTCATCACCACCGACAACAGCAGGAACAGGATCGCAGCGCCTATGCCCCAGCCCTTGCGAGCGTGACGAAATGACACGCCAAAACAGATCGCCCAGACGATGGCTGCGGGGACAAGCGCCGCACCGAACAGCTGGCCGGTGACATTAGCGCTATTACCTGGAGCCACATCGCCATCGGATGCAGCGGCCCAGATGCTGACAACAACTGCGCCGATCATCAGCGCCAGCCACGGTCGACCGCGCTTCGCTGGAGCCTTATCGAAGTACGGATCGGCCGCTTGGTCCATGTCATAGTCTCCTCTTGGCCATATTTATCGCCCACCCCCCCCCGACGCAACCGCCGCTACCATCAATCTCCCCCTCGCCTTCGCAGCCTGCGCATCCTATCGCTAATCCCATGACCCGCGCCCGCGTTCTCCTGACCAATGCTGCGCTTGGCCCGCTGGATTATCGGCTGCCCGCAGGCGTAGATGCCCCGCCGGGTAGTCTGGTGACAGTGCCGCTGGGCCCGCGCCGAGTGCTGGGCGTGGTGTGGGATGCTGATAGCGAGGCGGCGAGCCTCAGCAGCGAAACTGTCGGCGACAATCGGCTGCGGCTGGTCGAGGCGGTCCATGATGTCCCGCCGCTCCCCGACGAATTGCGGCGCCTGATCGATTGGACTGCCGATTATTACCTTGCCCCGGCGGGCGCCGTGCTGCGCATGGCGATCCCAACGGTAGCACTCAGTGTCGGTGGTCGCCCCGTCGTCGAATATCGGGCAAGTGGCATGGCCCCAGAACGCATGACGCCGCAGCGTGCTCAAGTGCTGGACAAAATCGGCACTACCCAAGGCAGCATCGCCGATTTGGCATCACTCACTGGGGTGAGCGATGCAGTCCTTCGCGGTCTGACCCGAAGCGGCGTTCTGGAGGCTGTGATCGTCCAGCCAGACGCAGCCCCGCATATGCCCGATCCGAATTTCGCGCCGCCCGACCTATCACGCGAGCAATCTGCGGCGGCCAACATCCTGCGCGACGCAGTCGGTGCCGGTGCGCAACCCTTCCTCCTCGACGGTGTCACCGGTTCCGGTAAAACCGAAGTGTATTTTGAGGCCGTGGCGGCGGCGCTGGCGCGCGGAAAACAGACACTGATCCTGCTCCCCGAAATCGCCCTCACCCAACCGATGCTGCGCCGCTTTGCCGCACGGTTCGGCTGCGCGCCGGTTGCCTGGCACAGTGGTCTAAAGCAATCCGAACGCCGTTCCGCGTGGCGATCCATCGCCGACGGCACCGCTGCCGTCACCATCGGCGCGCGCTCAGCCCTGTTCCTGCCCTACGCCAATCTCGGCCTGATTGTCGTTGATGAGGCGCATGAGGCGAGTTTCAAGCAGGAAGAGGGCGTGCACTATCACGCCCGCGACGTCGCAGTGATGCGCGGGCAGTTTGCGGACGTTCCTGTCATCCTGGCCAGCGCGACCCCGGCCATCGAAAGCCGGGTTCAGGTGGAGGCGGGCCGCTACCGCGAGATCAAGCTGCCCGCGCGTTATGGCGGCGCAACCCTGCCGAGCATCAGCGCCATCGACATGCGCGACGCCCCGCCCGAACGCGGGCGCTGGCTGGCCCCGCTTATCGTGGCGGGCCTGGCCGAACGGCTCGAACGCGGTGAACAATCGCTGCTGTTTCTCAACCGCCGTGGCTACGCGCCGCTCACTCTGTGCCGGACCTGTGGCCTCCGCATCGAGTGCCCCAATTGCACCGCATGGATGGTCGAACACCGCCTGGTCCGGCGATTATCCTGCCACCATTGCGGTCATATGATGGCGGTGCCGCCCGCTTGCCCCGAATGCAACACGGAGGACAGCCTAGTCGCGTGCGGCCCCGGCGTTGAGCGGGTTGCCGACGAAGTAAAGCTGCTCTTCCCTGAGGCCCGCACCGCTATTGTCACCTCCGACACCCTCTGGTCGCCAGACCGGGCGGCGGAGTTTGTCGAAGCGATGGAGGCGGGGATGATCGACATCGTCATCGGCACCCAGCTGGTGACCAAGGGCTATCATTTCCCGAACCTCACCCTCGTCGGCGTGGTCGATGCCGACATCGGCCTGTCCGGCGGGGATTTGCGCGCGACCGAACGCAGTTTTCAGCAAATCGCCCAGGTTGCCGGACGCGCCGGGCGCGGCGACAAGCCGGGTGAGGTGCTCATCCAGACGCGGCAACCGCACGCGCCAGTGATGGCGGCACTCTTGTCCGGGGATGCCGCCGCCTTTTACGCCGCCGAAACGCAGGCCCGGCGCGATGCAGGCATGCCCCCCTTTGGCCGCCTCGCCGCAATCATCATCTCCAGTGAGGACGCGCGCGCCGCAGAAGATGCCGCCGCCGCCATCGGCCGGGCCGCGCCGCAGGACCAGCGGATGGACGTATGGGGTCCGGTCGCCGCCCCGCTCGCCATGCTGCGCGGACGCCACCGGCACCGGATTCTAGTTCATGGCAGCCGGACCTTTCCTTTACAGGAAATGCTGCGCCGTTGGCTGGGCAGTGTCGCGTGGCCCGCGAAAGTGCGGGTGACTATCGACGTTGACCCCTATAGTTTTGTGTGACTGGCACGCCCTCTTGACGCCCACTGACCTTGGTTTAGCCTTTGCCAATATTTCAAGGGGCAGCGACCGTGGGCAAGTCGAATCTTATAGTGATTATTATCCTATTTGGCGCGCTAGTCCCGGTGGCCGCCCACGCTGAATGGCGAGAGGCGCGCAGCCCGCATTTTGTCGTCGTCTCCGATGGGTCAGAGCGCGAACTCGTCCGGATGAGCCAGCGTCTGGAGGCTGTTCACTGGATGCTCGGGCTGGTCACCGGTGTGCGCCCGGATGAGGATGTCCAGCCGGTCAAAATTTATCTGGTCAACAATATCGCTGCTGTCCACCGGGCGATGGGCATCACCAATGCCAATAGCGGGGTCGCCGGGTTCTATCGACCGCAGCTGACCGGTGCGATTGCGGTTGTGCCGCGCAGCGAAGGTCAGTTTTCAACGACCATCCTCTATCATGAATATGCGCATCATTATTTGCTGCAATATCTGGACCTACCAGTGCCCGGCTGGCTGAATGAAGGGTTTGCCGAGTTCATTTCGACCGCATCATTTGAACGCGAAGGGCATATCACCATCGGTCATGCCGCGCGCCACCGCACGGCAGAACTTGAATATGATCGCTGGACACCGATCAGCCGGATGTTCGCGCCGCGCTCCATCAATGATCGCGAGGCAGGGGTCGCCAATTATGGCCAATATTGGGTGGTCACCCACTATCTGATCAGCACCGACGAACGCCGTCGGCAACTCAACCTGTTCACTAATGCGCTTAACCGGGGCACCACTGTCACCGAAGCGAACAGCCTATTTGGCGGCCTCGATGTGCTGGACCGGGAAGTGCGCGCCTATTCACGGCGGTCCACCGTGACGGCGCGGCTGGCGCCCCTGCCGCCGGGCGTGATGGCTGCCCCCGCCGTTCGCTTGCTGCGCCCGGCGGAAGCGGCGATCATCCCGCTGGAATTCCGCACCGGACAGCGGTTGGATGACGAGGAAAAGACCGCCTTGGCCAATGAAATCGCGGCTGTGGTGGCGCGCTTTCCGGATGATCCAGCACCCGCTCTGTTGCAGACGCAGATATTGTTTGAGCAGGAGAATTGGGCGGGTGCCATCGCCGCTGCCGACCGTGCGCTAACGGCGGACCCTGAAAGTGTCCGTGCGCGCGCCTGGAAAGGGTGGGCACAAATTCATGCCATGGAGGAGGCCGGGCGTCTGTCCGATGCCGATGTTTCAGCGGCGCGGCGATTGATCGCGGCGGCCAACCGGGCTGCCCCGGATGATCCGATCCCGCTGCTGGCCTATTTCAACAGCTTTGCCCTAGCGGGCCAGCCGATGCCCGAGATGGCTGTCGAAGGTGTGTATCGTGCGTCGGTCCTGGTGCCACAGGCGGATGAGGTGCGGATGCTGGCCGCAATGGCGCTGCTGACTCGGCGCGACGTCCGCCGGGCGCGGCAGTTGCTCGCCCCACTCGCTTTTTCCCCACACCTGTCTGGCCAGCAGACCTACGCGCTGCAACTGATCGGCTGGATTGATGCAGGTGCGACAGGCGATGTACCGCTGTATGTCGATATACCGATTGCTGAGATCGAAGTCGCCGACCGCTAACGGATTGGTCTCCTAGCGATAAACCCCCCGCGCTTGCGCCGTCAGCCAATCCATCGCCGCCGCCCACGGCCCATGCCCATGGCTAATGCGCGCGACGCCTAGCTCGGCCAAAGTCGCTATGTCCGGAACGCCCGCACCCATGAGGATGTTCACCGGTAATGGCGACCCTGCACAGAGCCGCGCGATCAACGCCGGCTGCTTCAGGAACGGCGCGAAAAACCCGCTCGCCCCGGCATCGGCATAGGCCTTCGCTCGCTCCACCAGTGCATCGACCAGCGCCACATCATGGCCGTCTGCGGGCGCGAGGATCGCCAGATCGCAGCGCGCATTGATGAACATTCCGCTGTCAGCTGCAGCGCGGATGCGCACGGCGGCCTCGCCCGTCTCGATCATCGTGCGCTGGCCCGGCCATTTATCCTCGATGTTGATACCGACCGCCCCAGCTGCCGCCGCACGCGCCACCGCTGCGCCAACCTCAGCCGCATCCGCGCCATAGCCTGCTTCCATATCAATCGTGATCGGCAGGTCGGTGACCCCGCAGATGCGCTCCAGATTGTCGATGACATGGTCGAGCGGCAGGGTCTCGCCATCCTTGAACCCCATCGCGCAAGCAACGCCCCAGCTTCCGGTCGCGATGGCAGATGCGCCAGCCGCCGCCACCGCAACCGCGCTGCCCGGATCCCAGATATTATAGAGGATGAGCGGATCGCCCGGGACATGGAGCGCGGCAAAAGCCGCAATCTGATCGGCTGTAGCGGCGGACATTATCTTACTCCTTTTAGGTCGAGGCGTTCGCGTTCGAGAAGTTTGGCCTTCCGGTCCAAGCCATAGGCATAGCCGCCCAAGCTGCCATCGCTGCGTACCACGCGGTGGCAAGGGATGAGGACGGCGACCTGATTTGCGCCATTGGCCGATCCGGCAGCGCGCACCGCATTGGGGCGCCCGACCGCTGCTGCAATCTCGGCATAGCTGCGCGTTTCGCCCGCTGGTATCCGCATCAGCTGCTGCCAAACTGCTTGCTGAAAAACCGTGCCCGCGATGTCGAGCGGCAGTGACGGCATCCGCGCGGGTGACTCAACCGCGGCGATGGCTCCGGCCACCAGCGCGGTCAGCGCTGCATCGGCTGGCGCAATGATTGCATCGGGGAAACGGGCGGATAGCGCGCTGGCATCCTCATCAAACGATAAGCGACAAATGCCGTTATCGGTTGCAGCCACCAACATCGACCCAAGCGACGTGTCGGCAATCGCCCAGCGGATCGTCACCCCCGCCCCACCATTTTTCCACGCACTCGGCGTCATCCCCAGCCGCCCCTTGGCCTCAGCATAAAATCGGCTCGGGCCAGAATAGCCTGCATCATAAATCGCATCGGTGACCCGCCCCGGCTCATCCAGCGCCGCCGCCGCCCGCTGTGCCCGGATACCGCGACGATATGCCGCCGGGGTTACGCCGGTCGCACGCTTGAACAGCCGATGGAAATGATGTGGAGCATAGCCGACAGCGGCGGCGAGTGCCTCAAGCGCAAGCGGCTCTTCACTACTCAGCAACGTCAGAGCCTGCGCCACCGCCACCTCATCGCGCGCCACATCGTCGGGCAGACAGCGCTTGCACGCCCGCAGCCCCGCCATCCGCGCTGCTGCGCCATCGATAAAAAAACGCACATTGGCACGCGCCGGATGCCGGGCGGCACAGGATGGGCGGCAATAAATACCGGTCGTCAACACGCCAGTGATGAACTGCCCGTCAAAGCTGCGGTCGCGCCGTATCGCAGCAGCCCATTTAGCGTCGTCGTCGATCATGTCCGGTCGATCCTCGCGGCAAAGCAGCCATGTGCGGCGTTATGTGCATGGATATAGGCGATGTCGTCGCGAGCGAACAGGTCGCGGACCCTAGCATCAGCTTCGCCCGGCGCAGCAAGAGCCGCAGCCAGCAGTGTCCCGTTCGGCGAAAACCCGCGCAAGGCCAGATGGCGCGGCACCAGCATTGGCGGCATCATATCCCGATAGGTGGCCGCGCTCACAGCATCACGGACATAGATTGCATAACCGCTGCGATAGGGGGTCGCGACATCATGGTGCAGGTGATGCAACAGGATCATGGTTTCGCCGATCTCGGCATCTTCCAAGCTGATCCGACACTGAAACCCTGGCTTGGACGTCACCGTCACCCGCTCGGCATGGCGCGCCGCCAGCTCGGCATCCGACAGGGCAAATAGTGCGTTGAACGGCGTCGGCGATAATCCGGTGATAGAGTAGGTCATCTGATGGTGCTCCAATCGGGTGTCGCTGCTGGCTTATGACGCCGCAGTCAGCCCCGCGTCCCGCCACTTGCTTTCAAACTTGCTATCGTTTGGCGCGTCGCGCTTGCGGTTAAATGCGGGGTCGATAGATTGGCGGCATGCTGCGAATCCTTGCCCTCCTCCTCGCCTGTCTCACCCTGACCCAAGCCGCGCACGCTGATGATGTTGATGCGACCCAGCGCAGCGTCGTACGGGTCGTCACCGTCGCGGTCGTCAACGGCGAGGTTGTTGGGTTCGGTCACGGCAGCGGATTTGCGGTGTCCCCCAACCGCATCGTCACTAACGCCCATGTCGTCAGCGACGCTGTTGAATATCCGCAAAATGTCGTCATCGGTATTGTCCCCAGCGAAGGCACCCGCAGCTATCCAGGCCGCCTTATCGCCATCGACCGTCGCCGCGACCTCGCCCTTGTCGAAATTGTCCGTGGTCAGGTGCCGGCTGCGAGTGTCTTCAGCGGCGCTGTAGCGCAGCGGGAGACGGTCTTTGCACTTGGCTACCCTGGCAATGTCGATCTCGCGACCGCACGCAGCGCTGAGGACTTCATCCGCCCGCAAACCCCGGTAGCGTCGGATGGCATCATCTCCAGCAGCAACGTCATCAACGGCGTTACCGCGCTGGTTCATGATGCCGACATCGCGCGCGGCAATTCCGGCGGACCGTTGGTTGACCGTTGCGGGCGCGTGGTTGGCGTCAACAATGCAATCACCCGCGCGGATGAGGGCGATTCGCCATTCTCCTTCGCCGTGTCCGTCCGCGAGCTGGCTGCATTTCTGCGTGAAGCGCGGCAGGCGTTCACCAGCGTCAGCAGCGCTTGCGTAACTCAAGCGGAAGCAGCAGCCCGCGATGCCGCAACCGCCGTGCAGGCCGAAGCTGCCCGTAATGTCGCCGCAGCACGCGCCACTGCCGAACAGACCGAGCGCCTCCAGGTTGCCCGCGCCGATGTGCAGGTTCAACGCGAAACATTCATGGCGGTCGCTCTCGCCTTGTTCGCGGGTGGCCTGCTGTCGGGCATGGCCGCCATGATGTTCAGCATGAAAGGCCAGTCGCGGCCAACCCGCGCTGCAGCAATCGCTGCCGGCGTCATGGCGCTGGGCGCTATCGTCATATTCCTGATGCGGCCCGACCCGCGTGACGTAACCGCCGCCAGTGCGGTGCAACCACCAGCAGATGGAGCGGCGGCAACCCCGGTCAACCAGATCCGCCCCGCAATAATCGGCGACCTCAGCTGCCGCGTGGACCGCACCCAAAGTCGGCTCACCGTGTCCGCTGGCACCGATACCCAGCTAACGATCAGCGGCACTGGCTGCGTCAACACGCGCACCCAATATGCCGACGGCACCGACGGGCGCTGGTCGCGCACGCTGGTTCCTGATGTCGACGCAACCATATCGCGGCTGTCGTTCGATCCGGCGAACGGCAACTATGTCGTGGAACGCTGGCTGATGTCGCTGACGGATATGCAGCGGGCACGCGGTGTGCGGGTCACCGCCGCCATCCCAACTGGCTGCACCGCCGATCCCGCCGCCCGCACCGCATTGCTCGCCCGCGAAACCGCGCTCGCGGCCATGCTGAGTGCCGCCCCCAATGAACGGATTACCCATCGGTGCACGGTTCGAGCAGTGACGGCAGAGCCCCCGTCTGGGCGGTAACCGGGCAACACGCAGTCGATCACCCACGACCCACCTTGCATTGCAGCAAAGCCGATGCTAGTCGCGCCCCCGAGATCATATCGGGTGAAAATACGTCGCTCGCATCATGTGATTCACCGGTCCTCCTGGGCACTCAATTGGTAGGGAAAAGCGGCGCGTGGAGCATTCCGGCGGCATGCAGGCAAGTCTGGCAGGGCGTTATGCCCGGGCATTGTTCGATCTAGCGAGCGAGGGCAAAGTCCTGGCTGCTGTCGAAACGAGCGTTGTAGTTTTAGGTGAGGCTCTCGTGGGGTCCGCTGACCTACGTGCACTGACCTCCAGTCCCGTCGTCTCCCGCACCGTCGCCGGAAATGCCGTCTCAGCTGTTGCTGTATCGCTAAAGCTTGATCCGCTGACCACAAACTTCCTCGGCGTGCTGGCGCAAAACCGCCGTCTCAGCGAGCTCGGTAATGTCGTGCGCGCATTCGCTGGCATGGCCGCTGCCCATCGCGGCGAAGTGACCGCCGACGTCACCTCCGCCCACCCGCTCGCCGATGACCAGGTCATAGCGCTACAGGCGCAACTGCAAACGCGGCTTGGCCGCGATGTTGCCGTCAACCTGACGGTCGACCCCGCTATTTTAGGCGGTCTCGTTGTCAAATTAGGCAGCAGCCTATTTGACTCGTCGATCCGCACCCGTTTGAACACACTCGCTCAGGCAATGAAGGGCTGAACGCCCGCCTGCTAAAAGTCCGATGAAAGGCTGAATCAATGGATATCCGCGCCGCCGAAATCTCCCGGGTCATCAAGGACCAGATCGCCAGCTTTGGCGATGGGGCCACGGTGTCCGAAATCGGCCAAGTGCTGTCAGTCGGCGATGGCATCGCCCGCGTCCACGGGCTCGACAATGTGCAGGCCGGTGAAATGGTCGAGTTCGCCAATGGCGTAAAAGGCATGGCGCTCAACCTCGAAGCCGACAATGTCGGTATCGTGATTTTCGGGTCGGACGCCGACATTCGCGAAGGCGATGTCGTCAAGCGCACCGAAACAATCGTCGATGTGCCGGTCGGCAAGGGCCTGCTCGGTCGCGTCGTCGATGCGCTGGGCAACCCGATTGACGGCAAGGGTCCGATCATCGCTGAAAAGCGCAGCCGCGTTGAGGTGAAGGCCCCCGGCATCATCCCGCGCAAGTCGGTAAACGAACCCGTGCAAACCGGTCTCAAGGCGCTCGACGCCCTTGTCCCAGTTGGCCGCGGCCAGCGCGAACTGATCATCGGTGACCGCCAGACCGGCAAGACCGCCGTCGCCATCGATACCTTCATCAACCAGAAGCAGGCGAACGCCGGCACCGATGAGAGCAAGAAGCTCTATTGCATTTATGTTGCCGTCGGCCAGAAGCGTTCGACAGTGGCGCAGATCGTCCGTGCGCTCGAAGAAAATGGCGCGATGGAGTATAGCATCGTCGTCGCCGCGACCGCTTCGGAGCCTGCGCCGCTGCAATTCCTCGCGCCCTATACCGGCTGCGCGATGGGCGAATATTTCCGCGACAATGGCATGCACGCGGTCATCGTTTATGACGATCTGTCGAAGCAAGCCGTGGCTTATCGCCAGATGTCGCTGCTGTTGCGCCGCCCGCCGGGCCGTGAAGCCTATCCGGGCGACGTCTTCTATCTCCACTCACGCCTACTTGAGCGTGCAGCAAAGATGAACGACGACAATGGCGGCGGCTCACTAACCGCACTGCCAATTATCGAAACTCAGGCGGGTGACGTGTCGGCGTACATCCCGACCAACGTGATTTCGATCACCGACGGCCAGATCTTCCTCGAAACCAACCTCTTCTATCAGGGCATCCGTCCGGCGATTAACGTCGGCCTGTCGGTGAGCCGCGTGGGTTCGGCCGCACAGACCAAGGCGATGAAGAAAGTGTCGGGCTCGATCAAGCTGGAGCTGGCGCAATATCGCGAAATGGAAGCGTTCGCGCAGTTCGGTTCCGACCTTGATGCATCGACGCAGAAACTGCTCAATCGCGGTGCCCGCCTGACGCAACTGCTCAAGCAGGCGCAGTATCAGCCGATGCCGTTTGAGGAGCAGACCGCGTCGATTTATGCCGGGACTAACGGTTTCCTTGATACCGTCGCGGTGACCGACGTGACCCGCTACGAAGGGGCGATGCTATCGTTCCTGCGCAGCGACCATGCCGACATCTTGAGCGACATTCGCGAAAGCCGTGATTTCACGGACGCCACCAAGGGCAAGCTCAAAGATGCGCTGACGACATTTAGCGCACAATTCGCGTAAGACATAACCCTCTCCCTCAAGGGGAGAGGGACAGGTGCGCAGCACCAGGGAGAGGGGTCTCTCGCAGACTCCCCTCTCCCTCGCTCGCTCCGCTCGCATTTCCCTCTCCCCTGAAGGGAGAGGGTAGGAAGTAGAAGATGGCAACGCTGAAAGAACTCAACGGGCGGATCGCCTCGGTCAAGTCGACCCAGAAGATCACCAAGGCCAAAAAGATGGTCGCATCGGCAAAGCTGCGCCGGGCGCAGGCGGCTGCCGAAAATGGTCGGCCCTATGCGCAGCGGCTGGAAAGTGTCGTCGCCAGCCTCGCGGCCAAGGTCGGCGTGAGCGACAGCGCGCCAAAATTGCTCGCTGGCACCGGCAAGGATGAAACGCACCTGCTCCTCGTGTTGAACAGCGACCGCGGCCTGGCGGGCGCATTCAACTCAAATATCGTCAAGGCCGCGCGCGACAAGGCGCACGCCCTGCAAGCTGCTGGCAAGACAGTGATCTTCATGCTGGTTGGGCGCAAGGGTCGCCCGGTGATCCACCGCCTGTTCCCCAATCAGACCACCGCCAGCTACGACACCACCGCATTTCGCGAACTCACCTATGCCAATGCCGCGGAAATCAGTGAACAGGTGCAGGCAATGTATGCCGACGGCAAATTCGACGTCGCGCATATCTTCTTCTCGAAGTTTCGCAGCGCGCTGCTTCAGGAAGCCACCGGACAACAGATCATCCCGGTCGCCATAGACGCGAACGCCCCCGCTGCTGGCAGCGCCGCAGTCGAATATGAACCCGACGAAGAAGCCATCCTCGCCGACCTGCTACCGCGCAACGTGACGGTGCAGATCTTCAAGGGCCTGCTCGAAAACGCCGCGTCTGAGCAAGGCGCGTCGATGACCGCGATGGACAACGCCACCCGCAACGCTGGCGACCTGATCCAGAAACTGACAATCCAATATAACCGCAGCCGCCAGGCCGCGATCACCACTGAACTCATCGAAATCATTGCTGGCGCGGAAG
>JANOPV010000093.1:0-11199 GCA_031422035.1 Sphingomonas sp.
CGGGATCAGCAGCCAGCTATATTTATAGCCGTTGGTCTGCATTTTGTAGAGCGCGAGTGACGGGTTGGCGTTGGCTTGGGTGATGGCGTCGTCAATCGCTGGCACGCCAGTGCGCGCCTCAGTCAGCACAAACTCTTCACCGCCATCTATCTCGACAAACCGGCTGCCGATGCGCAGGACTTCGGCGGCGCGCTGTTGCGCACGCAAGCGCGCTTCGAGCTCCGCTACGGGCTGACCCTCGCGTGTCGCTGTGGCTATCGCGGCACGGGTTTCGGCGAATGTGCGGTCGGCCTGCGCCGATGCTTGACGGAACTCGGTTTCTGCTGCGGCGGCTTCACCGGCGTCGAAGCCAGTTTCGACATTGCCCAACCCGACCCAATTGAACACGGCAAAGCTCAGGAAAATCGTGAAAAGAAACAGCGCCAGCGGGGAGATGAACTGCGCGCGCTCGCCCTCGATATAGCGTCGGGTCAGCTGCCCCGGTCGCCAGGCAAGCAGCGGCAGGGTACGCCATGTTTTGCCCTCAAAATGCAGGACGCTGTGCAGAAAATCATGCCAGAACGCGCCGACATGGCGGTGGACATGCGCGTTCTGGCCGCAGTGATGACAGTGCCGCCCGGTCAGGAACGTGCCGCAGTTGAGGCAGCGCTGGGCGTTGCCGCCGCCCTGTTCACCGGCAGCGGGTTCAACGGCCCGAGCAATGATGCCGCCTGTTGCCAGGTCTGCCAACGCGCCGATTTCACCGTCCATCTCAACCCCCGCTTGGCATTCGTTCGCTGGCGATGGTATCCGCGCACCATGATCGACGCCAGCGCACATATCGAAGATTTGGGCCGCCGCGCCCGTGCCGCCGCAAAACTGCTGGCCATCGCCCCGACGGCGGCACGCGCGGCAGGCCTGATCGCTGCCGCTGCGATGGTGCGTGATGCGATGGCAACCATCCTCGCGGCCAATGCGCTGGATATGGCGGCCGGAGCTGAACGCGGCCTCTCCGCTGCGATGCTCGACCGATTGCGGCTGGACGACGCGCGGGTTGCCGCTATCGCCGATGCCGTCGCCGCCGTCGCCGCGCTGCCCGACCCGGTTGGCCAGATCATCGACCAGACGACGCGGCCCAACGGCCTCGTCCTCACCCGCATCCGCATCCCGCTGGGCGTCATTGGCATCATCTATGAAAGCCGGCCCAATGTGACCGCGGACGCCGCCGCCCTTGCGCTGATGTCCGGCAACGCTGTCATCCTGCGCGGCGGCACTGAGGCGGTGCATAGCAACCGGGCGCTGCACGCGGCGATGGTCGCGGGGATCATATCGACCGGGCTGCCCGCAGACGCCGTCCAACTGGTCGCAACCCAAGACCGCGCTGCAGTCGGCGCGATGCTGACCGCGCAGGGGCTGATCGACATCATCATTCCGCGCGGCGGGCGCACGCTAGTGGAGCGCGTGCAGAATGAGGCGCGGGTGCCCGTGCTCGCGCATCTGGACGGCATTTGCCACACCTATGTCCACAGCGCCGCTGACCCGGTGATGGCGCGGGAGATTGTCATCAACGCCAAGCTCAGGCGGACCGGGATTTGTGGCGCGCTGGAGACGGTGCTGATCGATGCGGCGTTCCCCGATGCCGCCGGGCTGGTCAGCGCATTGATCGACGCCGGGTGCGAAGTGCGCGGCGACGCGGGCGTGGCGGCGCTCGACGTGCGGGTGATCGCGGCCACGGAGGCCGACTGGGGCCGCGAATTCCTCGACAGCATCTGCGCCGCCGCCATCGTTTACGGGCCAGACGCCGCCATGACACACATCGCCAACCACGGCTCCGGCCATACCGACGCGATCATCACCGCTGATGCAGCCGTCGCCGAGCGGTTCCTCGCGGAGGTCGACAGCGCCATCGTCATGCACAATGCCTCGACGCAATTTGCCGACGGCGGCGAATTCGGCCTAGGCGCGGAAATTGGCATCGGCACAGGCCGAATGCACGCGCGCGGGCCGGTCGCGCTGGAAGGGCTGACGACCTATAAATGGGTCGCGCGGGGGACGGGGCAGGTGCGACCTTGAATCACATGTATACAAACGCTACACCCCAACTATGACCAAACCTGTCGTCATTTCCGCGCGCATTGATGAGGCGACCGCTGCCCTGCTTGATCAAGTCGCGGCGGCGCAGGGGCGGAGCCGGGCTTGGCTGGTCGCCGATGCGGTCAAGCGGATGGCGGAGGAGGAGACGGCGTATCTGGCCTATGTTCAGGAGGGGTTCGACGCCATCGAGCGCGGCGATTTTATGCCTCATGAGGAGGTAATGGCCTGGGTTGCCGATAAGCGTAAGGAATTGCAGGCCAAGATGGCGAAACGCGCCGCGTGAAAATCATCTGGTCGACATTGGCGCAGATCGAGTTGGAGAACGCGATTGCCGATGCTGAAGAAGCCGACCCCGCATGGGCGGATGCTATCCTCGCTGAAATTGAACGTGCCGAGCTGCTGTTAAAGCGTCACCCACGCGCTGGCCCGGCCATCGACCAAAGCGAAAAGCGCAAGCTCCGACTTGGCCGCCTGCCTTTTATGCTGGTCTATCGGCTACGCGATGCCAATATCGAGATTGGTCGACTCCATCACACTAAAGCTGACTGGCGGCCATGACCACCCGCATCGGCCTCCTCGGCGGCTCGTTCAATCCGGCGCATGGCGGGCATCGCGCGGTCAGCCTGGCGGCGATGCGGGCGCTAGGGCTGGATGAGGTGTGGTGGCTGGTGTCGCCGGGTAATCCGCTCAAGGCCAAAACTGGCATGGCGCCGCTGGCGGCGCGCCTCGCCTCGGCGCAGCGGCAGGCCTGCCCCAGCCGGATTCGGCCCACTGCCCACGAGCGCGAACTAGGCACCGATTATACCGTCGATACGCTCGCCGCGCTGACCCGCCGCTATCCGAAACATAGCTTCATCTGGTTGATGGGGGCCGACAATCTGGGCCAGTTTCACCAGTGGCGCGACTGGCGGCGGATTGCCCGGACGCTGCCGATTGCGGTAATCGCCCGGCCCGGCTATGACGCCAGTGCCCGCGCGGCTCGCGCGATGGGCTGGCTGAGGGCCGCTGTCCGCCCGACTCGCCACAAAAATGACTGGACGGACTGGAGCTTGCCGGCGCTCGTGTTCCTGCGCTTTCCGCCTGATCCGCGTTCGGCGACGAGTATCCGCTCGGCTGATCCGCTCTGGCACGAACGGCTTCTTATTCGCGGCCTGACCGATCCGGTAACGCACCGGCCGATCAGTGACCGCCCACTTCCAAAGGATTGAATTTGTCCCCCGAACCCGCCGCTGAGGCGCATGATGACCCCTCCGTTCCGACCAGAGGAACCCCCGATCAGGCCGCAGCCTTGCACACGCTTGTCCTGCATCAGCTGGATGAAGATCAGGCTGCAGACACGGTGACGATCCCGCTGGAGGGCAAGTCCTCGATTGCCGATCATATGGTGGTCGCCTCTGGCCGCTCAACCCGGCATGTTGCCGCCATGGCGCAGAAAATCGCTGAGCGGGTAAAGCGTGAAACCGGCCGCCCGGTGCGGATCGAAGGCTTGCCGACCGCTGATTGGGTGCTGATCGATGCCGGCGATGTTATCGTCCATCTGTTCCGCCCCGAGGTGCGCAGCTTCTATAATCTGGAGCGTATCTGGGGCGCCGGCGAAGCCCCGCCAGCCTTTGCCAGCAGCTGAGCGGCGAACGGTCCGGCGATGCGGATCCGCTTATGGGCTTACGGCCGGATTGGTACGGGCGCGGAGGCGGACCTAGTGGAGCGCTATAAACAGCGGCTCGGCTGGGACATGGCAATCACCGAATTGCGTGATGGTGCGCCGCTCCCGTGGCCCGAAGGCGGATCTGCAAAGATGGTACTGCTTGATGAACGCGGGCGCTCGCAGAGCTCGGCGGACTTTGCTGCCCGGCTTGGCGGTTGGCGCGATGATGGGGTGCGCGACGTCCACTTCGCGCTCGGCCCCGCCGATGGCTTCACCGACGAGCAGCGGGCCCGGGCCGACCTCCTGCTGGCATTTGGCGCGATGACCTGGCCGCACCTCCTCGCCCGCGCGATGCTTACCGAACAACTTTACCGGGCGAGCAGCATCCTCGCCGGTCATCCCTATCATCGGGCCGGGTGATGCGCGCGCTGTTGCTCATTTTGTTGCTGATAATGGGCGCAGTCCCCACCGCGGCCTCGCCGACTGAAGGCGATGCGCTGGAGCGGCGCATTGCTGCGGGCCGCGCCGCCCTGACCCGGGCCCGCGAACGGGCCGATGTCGCTGAACAACGCAGCGTCCGCATGGCGCGTCAGGCATCGGAACTGCGCAGCGCCGCTGATGCTGACCGCTACGCTGCCGCCGCCCTCGCTGCGCGCATTCAGGCAGCAGAAGCAGCGGTGGTAGCGAGCGCGGCGCGGGTGCGGGTTGCCGATGCCTTGCGTGCGCGGCAATTGACCGAACTGCGCCGTCGCCAGGGGCCGTTGCTCGATCTCGTCGCCCGGCTGCAACTGCTCGTCCGCCGCCCGCCGGTCAGTTTGTTGGCGGAGCCGGGGACGGCCACCGAACTGGTCCATGCTCGCGCGCTGGTCAGCACGCTCTTGCCCTTGGTGCAGAGCCGGACTGCAGCGCTGCGTCAGGACCTAAGCGCCAGCCGCCGTTTGGCGGCATTACAAACACAAGCGCGCGACCGTTTTTCGCGGGACAGCCGGGAACTCGCTACGCGCCGTGCTGATCTCGCTCGCAGCGAGCGCGACCGCCGCAGCCAGGCAACCAGGCTCGGCGCGCGGTCGGGGCTGGAGGCGGATATGGCGACGGCGCTAGCGGAACGGGCCGGCAATATTGACGGGATGATGGCGAGCATCGCCGCCACTGGCGCAGTGCGCGACCGCCTCGCGCGCTTGCCCGGCCCAGTGCCGCGCCCCGGCACGGTTCGCGCCGGCGCGCGGGGGCTGGTGGCGCGTATTACTGGCGGCGGCCGCCCGGCCTATCGCGCGCCAGTGATCGGCGATGTGGTGGAGGGGCTGGGCACCGTCGACGCCAGCGGTCGGCGCGCACGCGGCATGACCGTCATGGCTCCGGCGGGCGCGCAAATCATCGCGCCTGCCGCCGGACGCGTGATGTTTGCCGGGCCGTTCCGCAGCTATGGTCAGGTCGCGATTATCGATCATGGTGACGGCTGGACCAGCCTCGTCACCGGCATGCTGACGGTGCAGGTGCGCGTGGGGGACCGGGTCGTTGGCGGATCGCCATTGGGCCGGGCCGGGTCGGGCGCACCGCGCATCGGTGTCGAACTGCGCCATAATGGGGTGCCCGCCGACCTCGGGGCGCTCATCTGATTTACGGCAGATAATGTGGGAACAGGGTAAACCCCCTTTGCACCCGCCGCTGCTGCCCGCTACATTGGGCATTCACGCGCGGATGCTGATCCGCGCTTGCTGGAGTTTATCATGGCCGATGTTGCCCCCGTCACCTACCGCGCCGCGCTCGCTCGGCTCGCCAAACCAGCCGGTGCGCTGGCGCTGCTCGTCGCCATTCCGGCGACCACGGCGGCGATGGCCGGGGTCGAATCGGCGACCCGTGCTGAAATTGGCCGGTTCATTTCGGTCATGGACGAAGTGCGCGGCAATTATGTCGAGGAAGTCGAAGACAGCGCGCTGATCGATGGTGCAATTGAGGGCATGCTGGCCAGCCTCGACCCGCATTCGGGCTATCTCGACGCTGGCGACTTTGCTCAGCTGCGCACCCAGACCGATGGCGAATATGGCGGGCTCGGCCTATCGGTCACCATGGAGGATGGCGCAGTTAAAGTCATCGCCCCGCAGGATGGCACCCCGGCGGACCGTGCCGGTATCCGTGCTGGCGACTTCATCACCCATATCGACGGCGAATTGCTGATCGGGTTCAACCTTGATGAAGCGGTGGAAAAAATGCGCGGCCGCCCCGGCACCACCATCCGCCTGACCGTTGTCCGTCCCGGCCGTGATGAACCAATTCAGGCGACCATCACCCGCGAAGTCATCGTCCTGCGGCCAGTCCGCTGGGTCGTGACCGATAATGTCGGGGTGCTGACGCTCACCACATTCTCCGACAATGCCTCTGGCGAATTGCGCAGCGCGATGGCGGCGGTGCGCCGCTCACTCGGCCGCGACCCGACCGGTTGGGTGCTCGATATGCGCTCCAACCCTGGCGGTTTGCTGGACGAAGCCGTTGATGTCAGCGATCTGTTCCTCGAACGCGGCGAAATCGTCTCGCAGCGCGGGCGCAATCCCAATGATGTCGAACGTTATGCCGCACGCCCCGGTGATGCGGCGGGCGGTCTGCCGGTCATTGTCCTGATCGACGCCGGATCAGCCTCAGCGTCCGAAATCGTTGCTGGCGCGCTCCAGGACCACCGCCGCGCGGTCATCATGGGCGAAACCAGCTTTGGCAAAGGCTCGGTCCAGACCGTGGTGCCGTTGAGCGCAACCACCGCGCTTCGCCTCACCACGGCGCGCTACTACACGCCGTCGGGCCGTTCGGTGCAGGAAGGCGGCATCCGTCCTGACATCCGCGTGCCCCAAATCTCCGATCCCGATTATCAGCGCCGCCCGGTCTTCCGCGAAGCCGATCTGCGCCGCCATCTGTCGAACGAAAACGGCCTGAACGACCGGCAGATAGAGGATGATGGCACCGCCACCGACCCGCGCTTCAGCCAGACAGCGGAACAAGTGCGCGCCGCCGGGATAGAGGATTTCCAGCTGCACTATGCGCTACAAACCATGGCCCGGCTCGCCCGTAATCCGCAGCTGGCGGACTCTATGCGGCGCCCGGCGACGCCAGTGGCTCCGGCGGCCCCAACCCGTCGTAACCGCTAAACGCATCGATGACGCAAAGCCTGCCTTCATGGCCACGCCTGCTGGCGTTAGTATTACCCGCTGGATTGCTCGGCGGCGCATTGATCGGCCAATATCAGTTCGGTCTCGCCCCGTGTGAGATGTGCCATTGGCAGCGCTGGCCGCATTATGCCGCGCTGGCCCCGGCGGTCGGTGCGCTCCTCGTCCGCCAACGCGGATTGCAACTGGTGCTGGCGATCCTCGCCGCCGTGCTGATTGCTATCAGCGGCACCATCGGCATCTTCCACGCGGGCGTCGAATATGGCTGGTGGGATGGGCTGACCCGCTGCGCTATGCCGTCGGGCGGTGGCAGCGGGCTTGAAGACTTGCTCAACGCGCCCATCACCCGGTGCGACGTTGCGCCATGGACACTGGCGGGCATCAGCTTGGCCGGGTATAACGCCCTTATCTCCTTTGGCGGGGCCGCCACTATCCTGTGGGGCCTGAGCCGGGGAGCGACAGCGAGCCGCTCATGACCGCTACGCCCACCGCCGTTCCCCAATCCGCCGCCCCTCTGAATGCCAACCGCCCGCCGAGCGTCCGTGCGAAGGCGGCGATGATCCGGGTCAACCATGCCGGAGAATTTGGCGCGCAACGTATCTATGCCGGGCAACGCGCGATCCTCGGCGATAACGCACCCGGAGCACGCGAAGTTGAGCATATGGCGCAGCAGGAACAGCGGCATTTCGACTGGTTTGACGCCGCGATCACCCGGCGGCAGGTGCGCCCGACGCTGTTGCAACCCTTTTGGCATGTCGCCGGTTTCACGCTGGGCGCGGTCACCGCCGCGCTGGGGCCAGAGGCGGCGATGGCCTGCACCGCCGCGGTCGAGACTGAGATTGACCGGCACTATTCAGAACAGCTGGAGCAACTCGGTGATAGCGACCCGGAACTTTCCGCCGCCATTGCCGATTTTCAGGCCGAAGAGTTGGAGCATAAGGCGACCGCACTGGCCCACGGCGCAGAGGGCGCGCCGGCTTATCCGCTGCTCTCCGGTATTATCCGTCTCGGCTGCCGCGCCGCAATTGCGGTGACGAAACGGATTTGACGACGAAGCGTTTGGATTTTCTCGGTGGTTCAGCTTAGGGCAAGGGACCGCGCTCAAGGAAGTAGCCATGACTATTCGCCACATACTCCCCGCCGCATTCGTCGCGCTCGCCCTATTCGCCGGTCCTGCCGCCGCGCAGGATGGCGCGCCCGCTGAGCGTATCAATCAGGTGATCGTTTTCGGCGATGATCCGTGCCCGGCGGGCGAGGGCGATACCATCGTCGTTTGCGCGCGCATGGAGGAGGATGAGCGCTATCGCATCCCGCCGCCGCTGCGCGCCGCCCCTAATGATCCACGCCGCGAAAGCTGGACCGCGCGGGTGCAAGCGCTGGAACGCGTCGGCCGGTTTGGCACCGACAGCTGCTCGCCCGTCGGTTTGGGCGGCTTTACCGGCTGCACGCAGGATCTTGTCCGCGGCTATGCCGCTGAACAACAGGCCAACACCCGTTCAGAATGGACCAATGCCGTCGCCGAACAGCGCCGGCTGCGCGCCGAAGGCATCGACGCCGCTGCTGCTGAAGAAGAGGCTGACGTCGTCAATGCCGAACGCGCCGCCGCTGCGGCTGCGGCCCGCACGGCTGCCCGTGATGCGGCGGCGGCCGCTGCTGACGCCGACATCGCGCGTGGTGGCTCAAGTGCCGACACCGACCCGGACCCGACGCCGCTGCCCGACCCGGTGCCGCCGCGCTGATTGCGCGCATGGCGGTTCTGCGATACGCTTCTTCCGACGTCGTTAGACAGGGAGAGAGTCGATGGTGCAGCCGGTTGACCGCGATTTCGGTGAAAAATACCTGCAATGCATGGACAATTTCTATGTTTACGGCGTCCATCTGTTGTTCAACGACTGGTGGGACAAGGCGCCGGTCGATGCCATCGCCAAATATGTTGCAGCGATAGAGGAGCACCCCGAACAGGGCCCCCTAGCAACAGCCGGCTGGTATGCGGAACCGGTCACTTTGGCGAGCTTGGAGGGCTATGGGCCCGGAACGCTTGGCCATGCCTATTTGCGGTTCATGCGCGATAATAATCTGGTTGAGCGTCTGGCGCTTGGTTACCGCGAACTGCATGAAGAATTCAAATCCTCGGGCAAGCTCGATAACATTCCGGCGATCATGGAATATAAGGTGCTACGCGGCTATCAGACGCATGACATCCACCATGTCCTGACCGGCTATGAGGCGACGCCATTTGGTGAGCTGGCGCTGCAATCGTTCCAGCTGGCGCAGATGGACTTCCCCTATTCGGCGATGACCATTTCCACGATCATGGGGCATATGGCCTGTGTCGATCCCTGGCTCATCAAGCCGGCGATGGATGCGATAACCGATGGCTGGGCCTATGGCCGCGCCGCGCGCAGCATCCAATTTGTCGCGTTTGAAGACATGCTAGATCGCCCGCTGGAGCAGGTGCGCGCTGAATTTGGCCTGCTGCGCGCCGGTCCCAGTTTCCCCTTGGAAACGCCCGCGGTCAACACGCCAGAACTGCTTGCGGCCTAAGGCTCCTGACCCTGCGACCCACTGCGACGTTCGACAAAGGTTTGAAACCGCCGGTGCCGCTTGGCAGTCAGCGGGTATCGCCAGATTAATGCGATGCCAACCGCCAAAACTGCTGTGGGCAGCAAGCAATAGAGGATGCGCAGCCAGAATAGCGCATCCGGACCATTGCCACCTGCCGCGTTGAACCCGGCAAGCGCGAGCAGATTGAGCGACAGCCCCTGACCAATGGCTTGGCCGAATTTGATCACCATCTGCGATGCCGCGAAAATAAGCCCCTGCCGCCGCTCGCGGCTCATCACCGTATCGACATCGGCGGTGTCGGCAAACATTGATGACGGCAGCAATTCCAGCGCACCGAAACAAAATCCCTTGCCCATGAACAGGATCGTGAACAGCGTCACTTGGCCATGGTCAAGGAAGAAGATGCCGATATTGGTCGTGACGACGATCGTAAAGGCAACCGCCAGCGCCCGGTGCTTGCCCATCCGGTTGCCGAGCCACACCCACAGCGGAATCGCGGCGAAGCCGGCGATGAAATACAGGATATAGATTAGTCCGACATTGGTAACGCCAATCACATCACGGGCGAAAAACAGGGTGATGGTGATGCGGAATGTCTCAGCTGTATGGCCGATCAGCATCACCAGACTGAGCCGCCGAAACGGCGCGTTGCGCCATAGCTGCCGCAAACTGCGCTTCCACTCCAGTTGCGCCAGCGGCGTGGTGGGCGGCCGGTCGGGCACGCCAAAATACAGCAGGACCGCGAAAAACGGCAGCGCCACTGCCATCAGGATACCCAGCGCATGGAGAACATCGGCTGACGTCGCGCCCGGTCGCGATTGCACCCAGGCTGGCAATGCGGTCGATGCGATCAGGCCGCCGATCAGGAAAAACTGCCGGGCAGAGGTAATCCGGCTGCGTTCCTCATAATTGGTTGATAATTCGCCGCCCCACGCCTGATAGGGCAGCTGGATCATCGTGAACGACAGATAGACACAGGTCAGCCACACCAGAAAATACCCCAGCCCGACGCCGCCAGGCGGATTGAACAGCATCCATACCGAAACCACCAATAATGGCACACCGATCAGGATCCACACGCGGCGGCGGCCGATGGCGGGCCGCCAGCGGTCACTCAACGTGCCGATAATCGGGTCGGTGATGACATCTGAAAACCGCCCGATCAGCATCGCGGTGCCGAGCAGCGCCAGCGACAGGCCGAGCTCGCCCGCGTAAAACGGGGCCAGATAGATGGCCAGCGGCAGACCGATCATGGCGAGCGGCATGGCGAGCCCGCCATAAGCGGCGAGGGTCCAGGGTTTCAGCGGACTGTGCGCGGCCATGCTATTGCCCCCGCCGCGTCGCTATCCATGCCAGCACCTGCGCCTCCAGCACATCGAGCGGCACCGCGCCCTGGCCCAGCACGACGTCATGAAATGCCCGCCGGTCAAAGCGCGCGCCCAGCTCGCGTTCGGCCCGATCGCGCAAACCTCTGATTCTCAGTTCGCCGATTTTATACCCCAGCGCCTGGCCCGGCCAGCTGATATAGCGGTTAACCTCGGCATTGATATTGGCCTCGGTCAGCGCACTATTGTCGCGCATGAAGGCGACTGCCCGCTCCCGCGTCCAGCCCTGCGCGTGCAGGCCAGTGTCCACCACTAACCGGCACGCCCGCCACATTTCATAGGATAGCCGCCCCATGTCGGTTTCGGGCGTGTCATACAGCCCCATCTCGATGCCCAGCCGTTCGGAATAGAGCCCCCACCCTTCGGTATAGGCAGTGAA
>JANOPV010000094.1:0-5695 GCA_031422035.1 Sphingomonas sp.
CCTCGCCAAGGGACAGCCTGACTTCGCCGCGCGCCTCGCGCCGCTCTATGCGCTGCTCGAAATGGCAGACTACACGTCGCCGCACCGTTTCTTTGAGACCGTTCTCTCAGGGCCAATGCAGGGGCGCGCCAAACTGTTGGCGCGCTTGGGCAATGCGGCGCTCGACCCGATTGAGGAATTGCTGTCCGCCGCGCTGATTATCGGCACCCGTGACGGGCCGTCACTTCACCATTTTCTGCAATGGTTCGATAGCGGTGACATTGAAATCAAGCGTGAGACTGACGTTGCCGGCGGCGAAGCGCGGGTGATGACGGTGCACGGCGCCAAGGGGCTGGAGGCGCGGCTGGTCATCCTCGCCGACGCGACTACTAAACCGAAAAAAGGCGGAAAGGACAACGGGTTCGATTGGGCAATCCCTGATGGGCCGACGGTGCCGCTGCCCGGAACCAAAATATCAGAACGGTCCGCCGTCCTCGCCGCGGCGCACGACGCCCACATGGCGCGTGAAACTCGCGAACATTGGCGGCTGCTTTATGTCGCGATGACTCGCGCCAAGGAACGGCTGTTCGTCACTGGTGCACTGACCAAAACCGAGAAAGCCGGTCCGGCAGCAGACAGTTGGTATTCGGCGATTGCAGGCGCGTTCGACGATCTTGGCGCGGTTGATCGGGACGATGCCCGCTGGATCACTGCCCGCGTTTACCCGGCTGTTCCTGCGTGGGCCGGGCAGGGCAGCGTCAGCAAGGCGCCCTCGACAATTGCCGTGCCGCTGCCAGTTGTGATCCCGGCGTGGGCGCGGGCGGCCGCACCCGATGAACCCCGCCCGCTGCGCCCGCTTGCGCCATCAAATATCGGGGAGGAGACAGCGCTGACCGTGCCGCTGACACCGTCGCGGGATAATCGCGCGGCGCGGCGCGGCACGCTCATTCATACATTATTTGAGCGGCTGCCGGCCGTCGCCCAGGATCGTCGGCATGCCGCTGCGCGCCGCTGGCTTGATACGCAAGCCGCTGATTTCACGCCTGAAGCCCGCGAGGATATGGCCAGTGCGGCGCTGTCCGTGCTGGCCGATCCCACTCATGCTGCCCTGTTCGGAACAGACTCGCTCGGCGAAGTGCCATTTTCCGCGCTGGTCGACGGTCGGGTGATTGCTGGCACCGCCGACCGGCTGCTGGTCACGCAGGATCGCATCGCGGTGATCGATTTCAAGACCGGCGTGTCGGTGCCCGATGGCCCTGAGAGCGTGCCACTTCCCTATCTGAAACAGATGGCGGCCTATGCTGCCGCGCTCGCCGTCATCTTTCCGGATCGCGCGGTGGATGCAGTCTTGCTCTATACCGGCGGTCCGCGTCTCATCACCCTGCCGCCCGCGCTCTTGACGACTCATCGGCCCGCTATCGCGGAGCAATAGAAAAACTTTGGCTCGGTGCGGTTGAGAATGAAACGCTAAGTGATTACTTCTGCCATCAACAGCCGCGCCAAGTCGGTCGCGAACGGAGTGCCTTTCTATGTCCACCAAGCCTATCACTGACGCCAGTTTCGCCGCCGACGTGCTCAACTCCGCAACCCCGGTGCTGGTCGATTTCTGGGCCGAATGGTGCGGCCCGTGCAAGATGATCGGTCCAAGCCTCGAAGAGATTAGCGATGAACTCGCCGGACAAGTGGTGATCGCCAAAATCAACATCGACGACAATCCCGACGCGCCAACAAAATACGGCGTCCGCGGTATCCCGACGATGATCCTGTTCAAAGGCGGCGAAAAGGTCGCAGAGAAGGTCGGCGCAGCGCCCAAGAGCCAGCTCAAGAGCTGGTTGGAGAGCGTGCTGGCTGAGCAGTCGAGCAACGCCGCCTGAGCGCAGCTTTGTTGCCGTCATGCCAGCGTAGGCTGGCATCTATCCTGCCTGTCGTCCGTAACCGACAAGCGCGATAGACCCCAGCCTATGCTGGGGAGACGGCAGATACGAGATCAGCTCCGGTAATCAGCGTTGATGCTGACATAGCCGTGGGTCAGGTCGCACGTCCAAACCGTTGCGCGGCCCTCACCAAGTCCAAGCGCGACGCCAATGCTGATCTCCTGTCCCTTAAGGTGCGCGGCAACCGGGGCTTCATCATAGCTATCGACCGCCAGCCCGGCCTGCGCGACCCATTTGTCGCCAAAGCGGATGGCGAGCCGGTCACGGTCGGCAGGTTCGCCAGCTTTGCCGACAGCCATCACGACCCGGCCCCAATTGGCGTCTTCGCCCGCAATTGCGGTTTTAACCAGCGGCGAGTTGGCGACGCTCAGCGCCACGCGGCGCGCACTCTCGTCTGACACTGCGCCGGTCACCGCGATCTCGATGAACTTGGTTGCCCCTTCACCATCGCGCACCACCAGATGAGCAAGGTTGCGCGCGACCTGATGGATTGCGGCGTAAAGCGCATCTGCCCCTGCATCGTCCCAGGACGTCAACGCCGGGTGCTCGGCCTGGCCGGTGGCGAACAACAGCACGGTGTCGCTGGTCGACGTGTCGCTATCCACGGTGATGCAATTGAACGTCGACGCCGTCGCGTGCGCCAGCATCTCCTGCAACAGCGTCGGTGCGACGGCGGCGTCAGTGAAAATATAGCCCAGCATCGTCGCCATATCCGGTGCGATCATGCCTGATCCTTTGACGATCCCGGCGACGGCCACCCGCACCTCACCGATTATTGCCTCGGCGTGGGCGCCCTTGGCGAACGTATCGGTGGTGCCGATGGTGTTCGCGGCGTCCTCCCACGAGCACGGTCCAGCCCCCAGCGCCGCCGCCACCCCCGCCTCAGCGCGGTCGCGGGGCAGGGGCACGCCGATCACTCCGGTCGAGCTCACAAACACCTCGCTGGGCGGGCAACCAAGCGCCGCCCCGACCTGCACCATGATTCCTTCCACCGCCTCTCGCCCACGATAGCCGGTGAAGGCGTTGCTGTTGCCCGCATTGACGATCAACGCCCGCGCCCGACCAACCACCACCTGTTCGCGGCCCAATTCCACTTCGCTGGAGCAACAGACATTGCGCGTAAATACCCCAGCCACTGCCGTCTCTGGCACCAACTCGACATAGGTCAGATCGCACCGGTCCCAGTCCTTATACCGCGCGCGGGCAACCCGCAGCGTGACGCCAGCGATGGGCGGCAGGGCGGGGAAGATGGTAGGCGCTAGTGGTGAACGGGCGGCAGTAGTGTGCGTGGACATGGGCGATGGGCTCGATTAGGGCAGGGCTTGAAATTGGCGGAGAGACGAGATGATGTTGGCGATAGCGATGGCCGCGGCGCTTGGCCAGATACCGGTGCACGCGGTATTGCCCGTGGTTGCGGTACAGGCTGCGGCACAGCCGGCACCGGTTGCCCCCGTCACGCCGCCCCCGCCATCGGGTGAGCGGCCCCGCGCCATTGACCCCGGCACCTGGATCACGCAGGCAGACTATCCGTTTGGCGCGCTCGCTAATAACCAATCGGGTATGGTCGCCTTTCGCGTAACCGTTAGCGAAACGGGCACCGTCGCTGATTGCTCGGTTACCCAATCGAGCGGGTGGCCGCTGCTTGATGAGCACACGTGTCTGCTTATCACCGCCCGCGCGCGCTTTACGCCAGCACAGGACGCGCGCCGCCGCCCCGTGCGCGGAACCTATGCCAGCCGCATCCGCTGGATATTGCCGCCGCCAACCCCGCCGCAAGCGCCGGTGCCACCTGCACCACCCGCAGCGCCTGCAGGCTAGCCTCGGGTTTCACGCCAACAAACGGTTCAGCAATAACTATATGGTATTGCAACTTCTCCGCCCCTATATCGAGCGGACTTGGAGTGACGCTTGGAACTGCTGACGATCTTTTACGCAATGCTGGCAGCGCTGACCGCAGTATCGGTCGGTGAGGGCACATCGGCGCGTCAGCCTCTGGTGGCAGCCGCGCAGGCGCAACAGGTCGAGGTGGCCATCGCCGCCGTTCGCAAAATCGCGCCAGCCGTGGCGGAATTCGGCCACCGCTTTGGTCGACCAATTAATCGTCAGCGCCCGTCTGTCGTCGAGCCAAGCGCACCGCCGCCCGCAATGCGGCAGGTCGCGATCATCATCTTTGGTCGTCGGCACCTCTAACGCCGCTTTACACCGCTGTTGAGTGCACCCGCGCTCCAGCCCACCGTCACCGCCCTATCGATGCATGCCGCAAAATGCGCGTGCCTTCTCCAAATTACACAGGACTTCCTTATGCTCGGCAATGTCGCCAAGGCCGTTTTCGGCTCATCCAATGATCGTTATGTTCGCGCGATGCGCAAAATCGTTGACAAGATCAACGCCTTTGAGCCCGCGATGGAGGCGCTGTCTGATGACGATCTGCGCGATCAAACCATCAAATTCCGTGCGCGGCTCGCCGATGGCGAAGAGCTCGACGCTCTGCTTCCCGAAGCGTTCGCAACCGTTCGCGAAGCCGCCCGCCGCACGCTCGGCCAGCGCCATTATGATGTGCAGATGGTCGGCGGCATCGTGCTTCATCGCGGCGAAATCGCCGAAATGCGCACGGGGGAGGGCAAGACGCTGGTCGCGACCCTCGCGACCTATCTCAACGCCCTTGAGGGCAGCGGCGTCCACGTCGTTACCGTCAACGATTATCTCGCCCGCCGTGACTGTGAATGGATGGGACAGGTCTACCGCTTTCTCGGCATGACGACCGGCGTCATCGTTCCCAATCTGTCCGAAACCGCGCGACGAGAGGCCTATGGCGCGGACATTACATACGCCACCAACAACGAACTCGGCTTTGATTATCTGCGCGATAATATGAAGTATAACCGGGATCAGATGGTCCACCGGCCGTTTAATTTAGCCATTGTGGATGAGGTGGACTCGATCCTGATCGACGAAGCGCGCACCCCGCTCATCATTTCCGGCCCGACCGACGATAAATCGGAAATGTACATCGCCATCGACATTTTGGTGAAGCAACTGGTTGCCGAAGATTATGAGAAGGATGAAAAACAGCGCAGCGTCATCCTGACCGAGGACGGCACCGAAAAGGTCGAGCGCCTGCTCGAAAATGCCGGCCTGCTGCACGGCAGCAATCTTTATGACATCGAAAATACCCAGGCCGTGCACCATGTGAACCAGTCGCTGCGCGCCAACGTCCTGTTCCGGCTCGACACTGATTATATCGTCAAGGATGGCAAGATCGTCATCATCGACGAATTCACCGGCCGGATGATGGAGGGCCGCCGCTGGTCCGATGGTCTGCACCAGTCGGTGGAGGCCAAGGAAGGCGTCAAGATCGAGCCTGAGAACCAGACGCTCGCGTCGGTAACCTTTCAGAATTATTTCCGCATGTACCCCAAATTGGGCGGGATGACGGGGACGGCGGCCACGGAAGCTGCGGAATTTTATGACATTTACAAGCTGAATGTCGTTGAAATTCCGACCAATCAGCCAGTGTTGCGCATCGATGAGGAAGACACGTTTTACAAGGACACCAACGATAAATTCCGCGGCATTGCCAAGACAATCAAGGACCATGCCGAACAGGGCCAGCCGGTGCTGGTCGGCACCGTGTCCATCGAGAAGTCCGAATTGCTCTCTAGCTTCCTCAAAGAAGAAGGCGTCGAGCATAGCGTCCTGAATGCCCGCTTCCATGAGAGCGAGGCGCATATTGTTGCCCAGGCCGGCCGCTCGGGCGCGGTCACCATCGCCACCAATATGGC
>JANOPV010000095.1:0-2349 GCA_031422035.1 Sphingomonas sp.
GTCGGCGCCGTGGACCGCATTCTTTATGATGCACCGGCCAGCGCGCTACCAGGCGGCACTGGCACCCGCTTCGACTGGAGCCTGTTGGCGGGTCACACCCACTCTATCGCATGGGGCCTTGCCGGCGGCTTGTCCCCGGGCAATGTGGCTGACGCAATCCGGGCGACTAGTGCACCGCTCGTCGACGTCTCCAGCGGCGTTGAAAGCACGCCCGGCGTCAAGGATGTGGACAAGATCGCCGCATTCCTTAAGGCCGCCCAGATATGAACTCTCCAAACTCTTTCCGCACTCAACCAGACGCAAACGGCCATTTCGGTCAGTTCGGCGGGCGTTATGTCGCCGAAACGCTGATGCCGCTAGTGCTCGATCTGGAGCGCGAGTATCGCGCCGCACAGGCGGACCCCGCATTCGATGCTGAGTTTCAGGACCTGCTCGAACATTATGTCGGTCGCCCCAGCCCGCTCTATTTCGCGCCGCGCCTGACGGAGGAGCTTGGCGGCGCGCAAATCTGGTTCAAGCGCGATGAGCTCAACCACACCGGCGCGCACAAGATCAATAATTGCATCGGCCAGATCCTGTTGGCCATCCGAATGGGCAAGACAAAGATCATCGCCGAAACCGGCGCGGGCCAGCATGGCGTCGCCACCGCGACCGTCTGCGCGCGCTTTGGCCTGCCCTGCACGATTTTCATGGGCGCGACCGATGTGGCGCGGCAACAGCCCAATGTCTTCCGGATGAAACTGCTCGGCGCAGAGGTCATCCCGGTGACCGCCGGGGCCGCGACGCTGAAGGACGCGATGAATGAGGCGCTGCGCCACTGGGTCGCCCATGTCGAGGACACCTTCTACATCATCGGCACCGCCGCAGGGCCGCACCCCTATCCCGAACTGGTCCGCGATTTTCAGAGCGTGATCGGGCGGGAGGCGCGCGCGCAGATGCTTGAGCGCACCGGCCGCCTGCCTGACATGCTCGTCGCGTCGATTGGCGGCGGCAGCAATTCGATCGGCCTGTTCCACCCCTTCCTCGATGACCGCGACGTCAAGATGCTCGGCGTCGAAGCGGCAGGGCACGGCCTCGACCGCGAACATGCCGCGTCCCTCGCCGGCGGCTCGCCCGGCGTTCTCCACGGCAACAAAACCTATCTGTTGCAGGACGAAGACGGCCAGATCACCGAGGCGCACTCGATCAGCGCTGGCCTCGACTATCCCGGCATCGGCCCCGAACATGCTTGGCTGCGCGACATCGGCCGCGTCGAGTACACCAGTGTCACCGATACCGAGGCGCTGGAGGGCTTCCAGCTATTGTGCCGCACCGAAGGCATCATCCCCGCGCTCGAACCCGCCCACGCCATCGCCGCCGTCGCCAAACTCGCGCCGACGATGGACAAGGACGCCATCATCCTCGTCAACCTGTGCGGACGCGGCGACAAGGATATTTTCACGGTGGCTGAGGCGTTGGGGGAACGGGTGTAAAAGCCCTCTCCCCTTCGGGGGAGAGGGTTGGGAGAGGGGGAGTCAGGGGCCATGCGCGACAAAATTCTGACAGAACGCGCTCGCGAAATGCGCAAGCAGCAGAGTGAGCCGGAAATCAGAATGTGGCTGGCACTGCGGGCGAAACGGTTTGAGGCAACGAAATTCCGACGGCAAAAGGTTATTGGCCGGTATATCGCCGATTTCGCATCCCGATCACCAATGCTCGTGATCGAACTCGACGGCGAAAGCCACGGCCACCAAGGTGAATATGACGCAAGCCGCACGGCCTACTTAGAATTGCAGGGGTATCGCGTGATCAGATTTTCAAATGTTGAAGTAATGGAAAATTTGGACGGCGTGCTCGAAACGCTATGGCACATCTTGCAGACTTCCCCCCTCCCAACCCTCCCCCCTGAAGGGGAGAGGGCTTTATGACAGATCGCCTCTCCACCGCCTTCGCCAAACCCCACCCCGCGCTCGTCACCTTCGTGACCGCAGGTGACGGCCCCACGTCCGCTATCCTCGACGCGCTGGTCGCGGGCGGGGCGGATGTGATCGAGCTGGGCATGCCGTTCACCGATCCGATGGCCGATGGCCCGGCGATTCAACTGGCGAACATTCGCAGCCTAAGCGCGGGCACCACCACCGCCGCCATCTTCACCATCGCCCGCGAATTCCGTGCGCGGCACCCGGAGGTGCCGCTGGTGCTGATGGGCTATGCCAACCCGATGATCCGACGCGGGCCCGACTGGTTCGCCGCGCAATGTGCCAGCGCTGGCGTCGATGGCGTCATCTGCGTCGATACGCCACCTGAGGAAGACGCCGAACTCGGCCCCGCGCTGCGCGCCGCCGGGATCGCCCCCATCCGCCTCGCCAC
>JANOPV010000096.1:0-8043 GCA_031422035.1 Sphingomonas sp.
GGCTGCGATTTCACGCTGGCCATCGGCTGCACCCGCACCGATGTCGCCCTGAGAATGCCCGGGCGGCACAATGTCGCCAACGCGCTCGCCGCCATCGCCGCGACCCGCGCCGCCGGAGTGCCAGTGGCCGACGCCGTCGCCGCGCTCGCCGATTTTACCGGAATTGCCCGCCGCTATGAGGTGATCGGCACCGCGAACGGCATCACCGTCATCGACGATTTCGCGCATAATCCGGACAAGGTCGCCGCAACGCTCGCTGCCGTCGCCACCCTGCCCGGTCGAGCGCTATTATTCTTCCAACCGCATGGCTATGGCCCGCTCCGGCAAATGGGCGCACAGCTTGCCGCGAGCTTCGCCGCCGGGATGCGCGGCGGCGACCGATTGTTCGTCTGCGACCCAGTCTATTTCGGCGGCAGCGTCGATCGCAGCGTCGGCAGCGAAGCATTCGTCGCCAACATTGTTGCTGCCGGGCCCAGTGCGACCCATCTGCCAACCCGCGATGCATGTGCCGCCGCAATCCTTGCCATCGCTCGCCCCGGCGACCGCATTTTCATTCTCGGTGCCCGCGACGACACGCTGACTGAATTTGCCTGCGGGGTGTTGGTGGCCGTCGCAGCCCTGTCCGCTTAACCCAGCCGGTGCGCCGCCGTTAACCATGGCATGGACGCACCCTTTCGCTCACCTCTCTCGAACCCGCGCGCCGGCTTCATTGATCGCTGGTTTGGTCAATCGTCCGCTCCCGAGCGTGGCGATACGCCAACCCGCTCCGCGGAGCGCCACACCTTCGACGCTCGAAACGGAACCGGTGTCGACACGATGTGTGACTGGCTCGCCCACGCTGCGCTCGACCCCACGCCTGACACGCTAGCGCTCGCCTGGCATGCCCGCCATGGCATCGGCGAGATTGGCATGTCGATTATCGAGAGTGCGCGCGACGCCAGTGGGCACATCCCCCCCATCGCCTTGCCGCAGTTGATGATCGCGCTCGGCCTCCGACAGGATCGCCGCGCACTTAACGCCATGATCGATGCGGCGAAAAGCAACGTCGGCACCGCCCAGGCACTCACCGGCGAATCAAGCGCAGCTATCGCTGATTATCGCGCCGCCATCGCAGTGCCTGCGCAAGCCATCCGCGATCCACGCCGAGCCAGCGAAGCCATCGCCGAGATGCAAGGCTTGACCCAGGCGTTGCTCGAACGGACATTAGTGGCAGAAGTCGAATTACGCGCCACCGCCGAAGTGATGGGCGAACTGCGCGAGCGGTTGGCCGTAACGCAGCGCCAGGCGCTGGCCGATCCGCTGACCGAACTGCCCAATCGCCGCGCTTTTGATCTCGCGCTGGCCGACGCCATGCTGGCCTGTGAAGCGGGCCAGACCATGACCGTCGCCTTCGTCGACCTCGACCATTTCAAGGCGGTCAATGACGGGCACGGTCATGCCACGGGCGACCGGGTGCTGCGCCATGTCGCCCATCTTTTGTCCCGGCTCAGCGGTGACAATTGCCACGTCGCACGCCATGGCGGCGAGGAGTTCGCGCTCCTCTTTGCCGGATTGAACGCCAGCGACGCTTATGTCCGGCTTGACCAGGCGCGCGTGGCGCTCGGCGAGGCAGTGCTGCTTAACCGCGATAATGCGCAGCCAATCGGCCGACTCAGCTTCTCTGCCGGCATCGCCCAATATCATTATGGCGAATGCAGCTCGCACTTACTCTCCCGCGCCGACGCTTCTCTTTATGCCGCTAAAAACAATGGCCGCGACCAGATCAGGATTGCGGCCCCGCCCACTCATCCCGCCTAGGTAGCGTTGGAGCGCTCAGCCCTTTTCGCTTTATGCGCCGCCAGCAAGCCATCCAACGCAACAATCCGCTGCCGCTCGTCGCTTCCCTTCGGCAGGCCCTTTAGCCGGCACGTCGCCCACAACGCCTTGCGCTCCGATTCCAGCGCCTTGAGATACAGATCAGCCACATCGCCTCCATTGGTTGCAGAGCGCATAGCCGACCAAGCGCTGCAATGCGACCGTCTCCCCTTGCCTTCGCGCCGATATTCTATATGAGCGCCGCTTCATCTCGGCCCAGCCAGTGCAAGTTCGTGATGAATTTAAGACCAGAAGACAGCCGGAGGGGCCCTGCATGGTGCAGGTGTCAACGATCGGCCAATGCAAGGACAAGGCACATGCCGCTTTACGAGCATGTCTTCCTCGCACGTCAGGACCTCAGCCAGGCGCAAGTTGATGCGCTCGCCGAGACTGCCGTGAAGATCGTGGAAGAGCATAAGGGCAGCGTTTCGCGCACCGAAACCTGGGGGCTGAAACAGCTCGCTTACAAGATCGAAAAGAATCGCAAGGCGCATTTCGTGCTCCTCGCGATGGATGCCCCCGGTGACACCGTCGCCGAGCTGGAGCGTCAGTCATCGATCAACGAAGATATTATCCGTTACCTGACCATCCGCGTCGACGCCCATGAAGATGGCCCGTCGGTGATGATGCGTAAGCAGGAACGGCGGCCCGGGCCTGGTGGCCCCGGCGGCGGCGGCGGCGGCGGTGGTCGCAGTCGCGACCGTGATGGCGACGAAGGGCGGGGAGAATAAGCATGGCACGTCCGTTTTTCCGTCGTCGCAAGACCTGCCCCTTCTCAACGAAGGAAGCACCTGTCATCGATTATAAAGACGTCCGGCTGCTGTCGGGTTTCCTGTCCGAACGCGGCAAGATTATGCCTTCGCGCATAACCGCCGTCTCCAACAAGAAGCAGCGTGAGCTGGCGAAGGCGATTAAGCGCGCCCGCCATATCGGCCTGCTTCCGTATCTCGTTAAGTAAGGAGCGGATTCATGCAAATCATCCTGCTCGAACGCATCGAGAAGCTGGGCGCCATTGGTGACGTCGTCACCGTGAAGGACGGCTATGCCCGTAACTTCTTGTTGCCCAACAAAAAGGCATTGCGCAGCAACGCTGTCAATCTGAAGGTGTTTGAGGCCAACCGCGCCAAGATCGAATCAGACAATGCTGATCGCCGCGCGACTGCTGAAACGCAGTCACACGAGGTCGAAGGCAAGGAAGTCATCCTGATTCGTCAGGCGTCCAATGCCGGCCAGCTTTATGGTTCGGTTGCGGTCCGCGACATCGTCGAGGCGCTCCAAGCCGAAGGCGTTAACGTCGTCACCAAGGTGATGGTCGTGCTCGAACGGCCAATCAAGACGCTGGGCATCTTTGATGTCCGCATCAACCTGCACCCCGAAGTCGCGGTGACGGTAAAGGCCAATGTCGCCCGCTCGCCCGATGAGGCCGAGTTGCAGCGTCAGGGCATCAACGTCATCGATCAGCAATTCGCCGAAGACGCCGCTGAAGCTGACGCCGCTGCCGAGGAATTCCTCGAAACGCAGGCCGAAGCCAGCGCTGAACTCGACGCTGCTGACGACGCTGCGCCGAAGACGGCGGCAGCGGATACCGCTATGGACTAAGTCTAAAGCAACTCATGCCTTCAAGGGGCCGCGTTTTCGAGAGGAAACGCGGCTCTTTGTCTATGTGCGCTCGCGATACGCGATTTCTGTCCCAGCTGGCGAGCAAGGCGGTAATCGGTTTGCTGGGTTGATACGGCGGTTTAAGCGCTAATAAAGCGGGCTAATGTTATGCAGCAATCAAGCCCTCGATACAGATCACCGCGCAGCCGCCAACGTGAATGCTGCCATCATCAGCGTAGCGGATGCGGACTTGGCCATCGCGGCCCACTTCGCGCCCCTGGCTCGCGGCATAGGCGTCACCAGCCTGCGCGGCCTTGTGATGGAGGCGATATGCCGCAACCGCGCCATTGCCGCTGCCGCACACCGGATCTTCGTTGATACCATCGGCGGGCGCAAAGCTGCGGGTAACGATGTCGCCCTGCCCAATCTCCGCAAAGACCGTCAAACCAGTGGTTTTATGGGAGCGATCATAGGCCGCTAGCGCTAGGTAATCCGGCGCGAGGGTGCGCACTATTGCTTCGTCCGTGAGTTGAGCAATCGCCCAGCGCGGGCCGACATTGACGATCGCAGGCGCATGCGTGAACGCAGCCTCACCACCCAGCGCTGCGTGCAGCGCCGCCGCATCCGGAGCTAGGTCTATCTGGTGCGGCGGCAGACGAAATGACACGCCCGCATCGCGCCAGTCGTTGGGCACGGCGATCTGGACCAAGCCAACCGCGCTTTGCTGAACGAGCTTGCCGTCAGTGGGGCTTGCCAATCCCGCTGCGAGGATCGCGTGCGCCGACCCAATGGTTGGGTGCCCGGCAAAGGGCAACTCGGCGCGCGGCGTGAAAATCCGCAGCCGATAGTCCGCGTCCGCGTCCGTAGCGGGCAAGACGAAGGTTGTTTCCGACAGGTTGGTCCAGTTGGCGATGGCCTGCATCGCGCCATCGCTCAGCCCATCGCCGTCAAGCACCACCGCCACCGGGTTGCCCATGAATGGCACTGAGGTGAACACATCCACCTGCGCAAAGGCGCGTTGCTTGCTCATCCGCCCCAGCTCATGTCATTTTCTCCAACATGATCCACGCCCACACGGCGAGCGTCGCTGCGCCGCCGACAAAGGTCGCGTACACCGCCCGGCGCAGCAGTTTCGCCTGCGCATCAATTGACGCCACAAAGGCCGCGAACAGACGTTGCCGCATGCCATCACTTTTGAGCATCGTCTCGCTGTCAAATTCCTCGCCCCACAACAGTGCGCGCAGGCACCAGTAGCTCGACAGGATCAGCGGGGCGATGCCAATCAGGCTGGCAATGGTGAGCACCGGCTGGCTTGCCGCATCGAGGCTGAGCGGCGCTCCGGGGCTGGCGGAAATCGGGTGGGTGCCGATGGTGACCATCAACGCGTTGAATGCCAGCATCCCGCCGATACGCACCGACAGATCAAGATCGCGGTTTTCGAGGAACTCAAGGTCGGCGATGAACCCTGGGTCTGGAGCCTGCTCTGCGCTGCTCTCTTGCCCAGAGCCCCGCATCGCCTGAAATGCGCGCAGCCGCGTCCTAAACGAGCCTTTGCGCATCGCTCCGAGCCTTTCCGTCAGTCGCTCAATAGCCCATTAGGCTCATGACTTCTTTGCGGCTGCGTGGGTCGTCGAGGAAACAGCCGTGGAGACGGCTCGTAATCATCGCCACGCCCGGCGTGCGTACGCCGCGCCCAGTCATACAGCCATGCTGCGCTTCGATGACAACCGCAACGCCATGCGGATGGAGATTGTCCCAGATGCATTTTGCAACTTCCGCCGTCAGCCGTTCCTGCACTTGCAGCCGCCGGGCATAGCCATTGAGGACGCGGGCAAGCTTTGAAATGCCGACGACGCGATCTCTGGGCATATAGGCGATGGACGCTTTGCCGGTAATGGGTGCCATATGATGTTCGCAGTGCGACTGGAACGGAATGTCTTTGAGCAGGACTAACTCATCATAGCCGCCTACTTCCTCAAAGGTGCGGTGGAGGTGCTTGGCCGGATCGTCGCCATAGCCCTGGCAATATTCGCGCCAGGCCCGCGCGACGCGTTGCGGCGTGTCGATCAGCCCCTCGCGGGTCGGATCATCACCCGCCCACTCGATCAGCGTGCGGACCGCATCGGCGACCTCTTGAGGGACGACAACTTTGCCATTGTCATCGAGTTCGACAATTTGTGTCATCACGTTCATCTGTCCTGCAACCTTTCTGGCTGCCCGGTCTGGGCAAGATTAGGGGCCGATCCATCAACTGGACCGGCCCCGAACTTTGGTCAATCACCTAACTCTATTATCAGCCAGATGGAGGTCTCTTACAGGTCAGGCAATACGGCATTAAGTCACCCTGATGCCGCGGTGCCCGATGCGTGCGCTTAGAATTCCGCGCGCACCCGCACGCCATAGAAACGCGGCGGCGATGGGTAGACAGCAAAGCTGTTGCCCTGTTCCGGGATCGCGAACGATGTGACGTTGTAATAGGTGTTGAAGATATTCTCGACATAGGCTTCGACCGTGAAGCGTTCATTGAAGGTCAGACCGATCCGGGCGTTGACGATCTCATAGCCATCATTGGTCGTGAACGGAATCGCATCTGGCGTGTTCTGAGTGTTCGAATCGCCGTTCATGCGGAAGTCGACATGGACAAGAGCCCCCACGCTTTCGCTCAGCTGCGGCGTCCAGGTCATGCCGCCGGTCACCACATGACGTGGCTGGTTGGTCAGCTGGCGCCCATTATCATCACCGGCCAGTGGATCAGTGACATTCGCGTCGAGGAACGTATAGGCCAGCTGGAAGGTCAGATCCCGCACCGGACGGATCAAGGTTTCAACTTCAAAACCCTGGGTCCGTGCCTGAGCAAAGTTGCGCACCACAAACTGTGTGCCAGAGAAACGCAGGCTTTGCAGACCCTCATAATCCGAACGGAAGGCCGTAAAGTTGACCTGAATCTGCCGGCTAAAATTGGTTTTGATACCAACCTCATAGCTATCCACAGTTTCATTGCGGAATTGCAGATCGGTCAGCTGCGCGCCGTTACCGCCCAGCACGCGGGTGTCGAACGACGCCCGGTCAAGGTTGTACCCACCCGATTTATACCCACGATCATAGCCGCCATAGAGCAGAATATCGTCAGTAACTTCAAATGCCAGACGGACCGTGCCGGTGAATTCGCTTTCCGAACGGCTGTCTGAATAGATGCCGTTAAATTCACTGTTGACCGTTGGGTTACAGGTGGTGAGATGGGCGAGGCCAAGCAAACCTGCGCCCTGCAACGCCTGAACATAAGGCGCGTTCGCTGGGTTCAGATAGAACTGACACGCAGGCACCGCCGAATTCAGATTGGCGGCGATGTCCTTTGTTTCACGGTTATACCGCAGGCCGATCGTCAGATCGATCGCATCGGTGATGTGGATGATATTATGCGTAAAGATCGCAAAGGCTTGCGTATCAATCTCATAATTATCTGCAATCTGCCCAGCACCATTTGGCGTTGCGGGCAGCGGGCTGTTGAACAGAGCGAACAATGGCGGACTCGCCAATGCAGCGGCGAGCAACGCCGGGTTGGTCGCCAAGGCCACTTGGCCGAACAATGGCACGGTAGGCCCAAGCCGCCCGAAGAGTTGCAAACCACTCGGCAGCGCTGCCGAACGGGTCAGGCCGTTAACAACGCTATCGACGAAGATGTCGGCCTGCGCGCCAAAGCGCACCGTATCTGTCAGCGTCAGGTTTTCGTTGAGGTAGAAACCGCCGACCAGCCAGTCGAGCGAGCCGCCAAAGGCTTCACCCTGCAAGCGGATTTCCTGGGTGAAATCGGTCACGCCGGTGCGATAATTATCGCGGTAGGCGCGGTCGAGACCGGAGAAATCAATGTCCTGGTTACGAACTGCGTCCCAGTCACGATAGGCGGTGATCGAGGTCAGCGTCATGTCGCCAATTTCTATGTCGAACTGACCAGAAATGCCCCATTCGTTGACCTGCTCAAGATAGTCGCGGCCCGGCGTCACCGCCATCAGGCGGCTGCCGCGGGTGTAAGGCAACGGAATGCCGACCCGACCAGCCGCTCCGCCAGCCGCTGGATTAGGGGTCAGCCCGATCACGGCGCCAGTTGCAATACGGGCAATCGCATTGCTGGTGCTGTTGAGCGGCAGGACAAGGCCGCTGCCAGTGTTGACCGCGCCGCAACACACTTCATCGGTATTCGCATAGTCGGCGATCAGGCGGAACGTGATGGTGTCGGTTTCATACAGCGCCTGTGCGCGGATGAAATAGCGGTTGAGGTCATTAATGTCGTTGCCGCTGTTGACGTCAGTGATGTAGCCATCGCGGCGATGGTAGCTGCCGTCGACCCTCAGCGCGAGCGATTCACCGACCGGGCCAGTAATTCCGGCGCTAGCAACCAACTCATTATAATTGCCGTAAGCGACTTCGGCATAACCGCCGAGATCAAATTGTGGCCCTCTGGTAGTAATGCTGAGCGCCCCAGCCGAGGTGTTGCGACCGAACAGGGTGCCAACTGGGCCACGGAGCACTTCGACACGATCAATCGGCGGCAGATCAGCCAGCGCGACACCAGCGCGTGAACGGAACACGCCA
>JANOPV010000097.1:0-6023 GCA_031422035.1 Sphingomonas sp.
GGATAATAATCGCCGCCGGCATGTTCATAGGCCTCTGCCCAACCATGATCGAAGACATATTCGCCCTGACTATGTCCCTTTAGATAGGCGGGCAGCGCGCCGATGGGCACACCATCCGGCGCGGTATTGCGTGCGCCGTCCGGCGCGGCAACCACGATTGGTGCGGCTTGCCAGCCGGTGCCGGGGCCGACGCTGCCTGAATCTTCGAGCAGCGACAGAAAGGCGTGGCTGAGAAATGGATCATTCGGCCCGGCGAGCCTGTCCCACACGTCCGCATCGATGCTGCGAACGCCCGGGGCGATGCGGGCGATGATGGGAGGATCAGCGTCGGCCATCTTGGCCATATGGGCGATGGGCGGCGTTCCGGCTAGTCCCGCACCGCAAAGATCGCATCAACCTCGACCGCCGCGCCGCGCGGTAGCGCCGCGACGCCAACGGCTGCCCGGGCGTGGCGACCGGCTTCTCCGAACGTTAGCTGCATCAGTTCCGACGCGCCATTGGCGACCACCGGCTGGTCGGTGAAATCGGGGGTCGAATTGACGAATACGCCCAGTTTGACGACGCGCTCAACCCGCGACAGATCGCCCAATGCCGCCTTGACCTGCGCAATGACCATCAGGCCGCAGAGTTCAGCAGCGGCCTGTCCGCCCGCAACATCCGTATCCTGCCCCAAGCGCCCGGTGACCACCGCGCCATCGCGGAACGGCAATTGCCCGCTGACGTGGAGCAGACCCGAGGCGAGCACCGTCGGCACATAGGCGGCAACCGGCGCAGCCGCGACGGGCAGAATGTGGCCCGCAGCGGCAAGGCGCGATTCAGGGGTCTCGGTCATGGTGCACTCTCCAAAGCAGGCGCGGCGACGCCGCCAGTCAATTTGTCGGTCAGCCAGTCAGCCGCGCTCGCCCAATCATCAATCCGGGCATGGGCAAAGGGCGAGGCAGGCATGTTGGGCGCGATGAGCGGTTCGGCCACCAGGTGCAGCCGCCACACATCAGGCGCGACCAGCGCCACCGATATATGCTGCATCGCCAGATCGTCGACAAAGGCGACCACGCTGGGCTGAAACTCGGCGACCAGTGCGGCGAGTGGCTCACCCTTGCCACCGCGGCTGCCGATGACCCGGTAAGGCATGTCGGCGGCCACCAACTGCGCGGCGCGGGCTGGCGCATGTTCCGGGCCGATGTTGGTGAGAACAACGATGTCGGCGATGGCGGACAGCCGGTGCAGCGCCGCCGCCGCGCCGTCGACCGCATATTGGCGGGGCATTTCGGTGGCGAAGAAACTATCGAGCAGCGGCCAGACCTCCGCCGCCTCCAGCACGGTGCCGCAGCTGCGCCGTTTTAGCGCGTTGCCGAAGAACGCGTCCTCCAGCTTGAACTCAATGTCATGATCGTCCGCGAGCCAAGCGCCAAAGGGCACGACCATGTGCATCAGCACTTCATCACAGTCGGTGATGAGCAAAGGGCGGTTCATGAGTCGGCTCCCGACAGCGCTGCACCCGCCTGAATGAGCGCGGCTGGCGCAATACCAAGTGCATCGGCGCAGGCAATCAAGTCAGGCTCATGGCCGCCGAGGTAATCCGCGAGCGCCGAGAGCACGGCCGGATCGCCGGCTTGGGCGCGCAATGTCGCCACATCCAGCCCGGTCAGCGCCAGCAGACGATCGGCCCGCGCTTCATCGGCACAGACCCAGGCGAGCGCTTGCAGCAGCACTATTGCGGGATCGGTGGCGGCAGAGGAGGGGCTGGATTCGCGCATCAGTTCGCAACGGTTTGTTTCATGCGCCGCCTTGGCCTAAGAGGCGTGCGGCGGCAAGGGCGGGTCTTCGGCCCGCGGTCGCCAGCATGGGATCAGCAGGGGGCAGCAAGAATGAGCGGCGGCAAACGGGTGCTGGTGGTTGAGGATAATGAGCTCAACCTGCGGCTATTCTGCGACCTGCTAACCGCGCACGGCTATGTTGCCGAACCCGTCCGTGATGGCCGCGACGCCTTGCCCAAGGCGCAGGATTTTGCGCCAGACCTGATTATCATGGACATTCAACTGCCGCATGTCAGCGGGCTCGACCTGATCGTCGCGCTGAAGGCTGATCTGACGCTGAAAGCCATCCCGATCATGGCGGTCACTGCCTATGCCGGACGCGGCGACGAACAGCGCATCCGCGAGGCGGGCGCAGAGAGTTATGTGTCGAAGCCGATTTCGGTGATTCGATTCGTGGAGGCGGTTGGCGCGCTGCTGTAATCAGCTGGCCCCGGATGCTACCGCCTTGGACCCCGGATTAGGTCCGGGGTTAAGCGAAACCTAGCGCGCGAGCGATGCTCGCGCTGGGTTTCACTTAATCTTCGCTTCCTTGAACTCGACATGCTTACGCACGCGCGGATCATATTTGCGGAGCGACATTTTTTCAGTCTGGGTCCGTGGATTTTTCTTGGTCACATAATAAAAACCAGTGTCAGCGGTGCTGACGAGCTTTATTTTGACGGTGGTCGGCTTGGCCATGACCCGTTTCCTGCGCTGAACGTTACGACAAATAGAAAAGGGCGGCGCAAACGACCGCCCGTGCTTCGGTCGCGGCCAATGGGCAAAAGCGGCGCGTATGTCAAGCAATCACGCCGACGAAATGGACCAGCGCCGGGATGCAGTGGTCGCAAAACTGATCGGGGAACCAACTGCGGCGTCGATCATTGAACCGCTTGTGCAGCCACCTGTCCACACCCCCCGTGGGCAGGTGGCTGTGCGTCCACCGGAGCGACCCATGGCGAAGCCGAAGAAACTCAGCACCCCGACCGACCTTAATCCCGGCAAAGCCAGCAATGTTGCTGATGCCCTGAACGGCATATTGGCGGACAGCTATGCGCTGTATCTGAAGACCAAGAATTTTCACTGGCACGTCTCCGGCCCGCATTTCCGCGATTATCATATGCTGCTCGACGATCAGGCGGCCGACATATTGTTGACCACCGACGCGATCGCCGAGCGTGTGCGCAAGACCGGCAACATGACCTTGCGGTCCATCGGCGACATAGCGCGCCGTCAGACGGTCAGGGATAATGACGCGGAATTTGTGTCGGCCAAGGATATGCTAGCCGAGCTGCGCGCCGACAATCTGGCGCTGGTCGCGACGCTGCGCGAGGCGAAGGACATTGTCGACGCCGCGAAAGACAATGCGACCAGCGGCATTCTCGACGACTGGACTGACAAGGCGGAACGCCGCGCCTGGTTCCTGTTCGAGGCTGGCCAGACGGGCTGATTCGCACCGTATTGCCTGCGCCGCTGGCCTGATTGACCGCCCACTCGCCAAATCCGTCCGCATTGGGCATGACAGCATCATGCAAGCCTTTGCCCGCCTGATCGATGCGCTGGTCTATACGCGCAGCCGCACCGCAAAATTGCGGCTGATCGCGGATTATTTGCAGACGACGCCTGACCCTGACCGGGGGTGGGCGCTCGCTGCCCTGACTGGCGATGTCGACCTGCCCGCTGTCAAGCCCGCGATGATCCGCGCGCTGATCGAAGAACGGGTGGACGCCACCTTGTTCCGGATGAGCCGGGACTATGTCGGCGACACCGCAGAAACAGTGGCGTTGCTGTGGCCGGGGACAGCGGTGCCCGACGAGACGCTGACCGTTGGTGCGGCGGTTGACCGGCTGAAGGTGTTGAAACGCGGCGACGGCGCGGCGGTGTTGTCGGCAATGCTGGATGGTCTGTCTGCCGATGGTCGCTACGCTCTGCTGAAACTTGCCACCGGCGCACTGCGTATCGGGGTGTCGGGGCGGCTGGCGCGCACTGCGCTGGCGCAGGCCTTTGCGCTCGATGTCGATCAGATCGAGGAATTGTGGCACGGGCTATCGCCGCCCTACACCGAGCTGTTCGCCTGGGCCGAGGGCCGCGCGCCCATTCCACGCACCGACGACCGGCCGCTGTTCCGCCCGTTCATGCTGGCGCATCCGCTGGAGGACGGCGCAGCGCTGTCGCTGGCCGACTATGCCGCCGAATGGAAATGGGACGGCATCCGCGTGCAACTGGTGCGGGTGGGGGATGAGACGCGGCTGTATAGCCGGGGCGGCGACGACATAAGCCGCGCCTTTCCCGAAGTGGTCGCCGACTTTACTCTGACCGGCGCGCTCGATGGCGAACTGCTCGTGCGGGGTGATGTCCAAGGCGGTGCAGATGGCGGCGCGGCGAGTTTCAACGCGCTGCAACAGCGACTCGGGCGCAAGACGGTGAGCGCAGCGATGCTGCGCGACTACCCGGCCTTTGTCCGGCTCTACGATGCGCTAGCGGTGGGGGGCGAAGATCTGCGGGCTTTGCCATGGTCTGAGCGGCGAGCACGGCTAGAGGCAGTAGTCCCTGCCCTGCCCGCCCACCGGTTCGATGTATCAGCGCTGATTGACGCGCCCAATTTTGCCGCGCTAGCCACTTTACGTGACGGCGCGCGCGATGCGGCGATCGAAGGGGTGATGCTGAAACGGCTTGACGCACCCTATGTGTCCGGGCGCCGGGTCGGGCTGTGGTATAAATGGAAACGGGCACCGTTGGTCGCCGATTGCGTGCTGATGTACGCGCAGCGCGGCAGCGGCAAGCGCTCTTCCTTTTATTCGGATTATACGTTCGGCTGCTGGACCGGCGATCCGGTGGCGGGCGGCGAACTGCTCCCGGTCGGCAAAGCCTATTCGGGGTTCAGCGACGCCGAGCTGAAATGGATCGACAAGTTCGTGCGCGACCACACGTTGAACCGGTTCGGCCCGGTGCGTGAGGTGGAAAAGGCGCTGGTGCTGGAGGTTGCGTTCGATTCGATTCATAGCAGCAAGCGCCACAAATCCGGCCTCGCCATGCGGTTCCCGCGCATATCCCGGCTGCGCCGCGACAAACCGGCGGATGAGGCCGACCGCATCGCGACCTTGCAGGCGATGATTGTTTGAGGTCCCCGCACGATTCGAGTCAGCTGCGTGAAAGCTAAGTCGCGCTAGCGTCCAGCTCGGCCAGCGTCTAGCATGGTCGCTGCGAAGTCGTTCGCCAGATGCAGGGGATTTTTATGACACGTCTATCCGCCCGTCTTTTTGCCACCCGCTTGCTATGCGGCGTTGCCTTGGCCGCTGCTGTGCCGGCCATTGCTCAGGAAACCGGTCAACAGCAACAGCAGACGCCGGCGCGGCCGACAGCGCCAACGCTGCCGACAATAGCGATGGGCGATACCGTGCAGGGCGAAATCACCGCGCCGGCGACGCCGGGCGGCTGTGTTGCTAATCCGCGTATTCGCGCCTGGACTTTTGCCGGGCAGGCCGAGCAGCGGCTTGAAATCACCCTCCAATCCGAGGCGTTCGACACCGTGGTCGAGCTGGGCCGGATGAATGGCTGTGAGTTTGAATCGCTCGCGCGCAATGACGATGGTGCGGGAGCAGAAGATGGTCTGAATTCCCGCCTGACTGTGCGCTTGCGCGAAAATGGCACCTATGTCGTGCGCGCCACGTCCTTTTCCGACGATGGCGCAGGGGCCTTTGCCTTGGCCATGCGGCAATTGCCCCCGCCCGCTCCTGAACCGACGCCAATGGCGCTGACTGCAGGCCGGGAAGTACGCGGCCAGTTGACCAACCGCGACGCCACTATCCCAAGCGGCGAAGAGGGATTGAGCGAGGGTGGACGCCCCTATCACCTCTATGCGCTGACCGGGCGGGCGGGTGAGCGGTTTGACCTCGCGCTCGATGCGAATGAATTCGACCCGGTACTTGAAGCGGGATCAGTCTCGCCGCTCGGTTATTCGATGGCGCAATATAATGATGATGGTGGCGGGCCTGAGGATGGGCTGAATTCGCGGATGACGATTACGTTCCGCACCGCAGGCACCATCGTGCTGAGAATCAGCCCGCTCGGCATGGGTACCGGCAGCTATCGCTTGCGCGCCAATCGGGCGAGCAGCAGCCAGTAAAAATCTAGCGCACTAGCCGCCAGATACAGGAAGGGCCCGGATCGCAGTTGCGGTCCGGGCCCTTTCCTTTAGCAGTTTTACCGGTGGCGATTACGCGCCAG
>JANOPV010000098.1:0-4279 GCA_031422035.1 Sphingomonas sp.
CGCGCCAGGCAACAACGCCGTCGGTTTTGGTGAGGATCGAGGTTGTCGGCACCGGCGGCGCTTCGGCGAGGTTGCGGTAGCGGCCCTCTTTCAGCGGCGCCGGCTCTCGGCCGTTGAGCATTTCAAACAGCTTACGGGCGTTGCTGTGGTTGCGGTCGTCGCTGATCGGGCTGCCGAGTGAGATCACCTGACGCACCTTATCGGGGTGCGCTTTGGCGATTTCGCGCGCGAACACCCCGCCCAGGCTCCAGCCGATGAGCGACACTTTCCGCCCGCTCTCATCAGCGATGCGCACCAGTAGGTCCTGCATCGCCCGCTCGCGTTCAAGGTCGATGCGGACATTGCGGCCAAGGCCCCAGCCATGCGCGTCATAGCCGAGCGAGGTCAGCAGGCGGCGCATTGGGCCGGTTGAGCGGTCGCCCGCCATGAAACCGGGCAGGACAATGACTGAATGGCCATCGCCCTTTGGTAGCATGCCGAGTAGGCCGCGTAGCGCGATGAACGAGCCATATTCAAACACCGCGCGTCCCTCGGACAGGGTGAGCAACGGGTGCGGCGGCTTGGCCGGGTGGTGCGACGTGGCGGCGGCGGTTGCAGGCATGGGGGTTCCGATCATGGGTTTAGACTGGGATGGGGAGATCAGGCTGTAACTGGCGCTCGCTTACGGGCACCGGTCTTGGCAGGTTTGGCTGGCTTGGCAGCTTTGGTTGGCTTTGGAGCCTTAACCGGTTTTGCGGCGGCGACAGCCTCGTCAGCGTGGTGGGACGCCAGTGCCGCCATCAGTTCGTCAAATGACGCTTGCAGGCATTCGGCATAATATTCCGGATCAGGCAGCGCCCGGCGGCACGCGGTAAAGCCGATTGTCGCCTGTTTGCAATAGCTTTGGACGACATGGCCAAGGCCAAGCCCATCCATCAGGCATAGCAGGCCGTGCATCGAGATGAGTTGCGCGCCGCTGGAATATATCGGTACTGGCGGGCCGGGGACGTTGGTGACGACGGTATTGAACATCGGTTTAACGAGGTTCGATAGGCCGAGCCGCGAATAGAGTTGTGCGCCTAGGGCCATGAACAGAGCCGGTGAGGATTTGCTCAGCTCGGTCATCTGGCGCGCGCCCAGCGCCTCGGTCATCGCCTTGCTGTTGACGGTCTGCTGAAGGACATAGCGCAGCCGCTCAACTGGATCAGCGATATGGGTGCCCAGCGGCACGACCATTGCCGCGACTTGGTTGCCCATGGCACCCTTTTCCCCATCGGACCGAACCGAAATGGGGGCCATGGCGGTCAAGGTCGCGTCGGGCAGGTCCTTCTTCGAGATAAGATACCGGCGCATCGCTCCACCAATGATGGTCAGGAAGACGTCGTTGATCTTTGCCCCGGGAGCGAGCGCGCGCAGGAGCTTGAGATCGTCCAGCTCAAAGCTGCGCCCATCGACCACGCGATTGGGTGAGATCGAGCCGTTGAAGCGAGTGCGCGGGGTGCCCGCTGGCGCTTCGATGTCGAAATCCCGATTGGCGATCCCGCGCACCGCACGGGCGATGCCGGGGACAAACTTGGCGGCGACGCCGAGCTGGCGGAACGGATTGATCCAGGCGCTGACATAACCTTTGGCGAACAGGCCGAGCGCGTTGGGCATCCGGTCCGGCTTCCACAGGTCAGGGCCGGATGGCGGCGGTGTATCGGCGGCCTGGGTGTTCAGCGCTTGCATCAGATCGATGCCAGACATGCCGTCAATCGCCGCGTGGTGTACTTTGGTGACCATCGCAAAGCTGCCGGGGGGAATGCCGGGGATATTATCCAGCCCCTCGATTATCGTAAATTCCCAAGGTGGTCGGGTCAGGTCAAGGGGGCGGGCAAAGATGCGGGCCGCCTGGATACATAATTGTCGCCAATCGCCGGGTTTCGGCAGGGCCAGATGGCGCACATGATATTCGAGGTCGAATTCCGGATCCTCGACCCAATAGGGATAATCAATGTCAAACGGCACCTTGACCAGGCGCTGCCGCATGGTTTTGGAGAGCTGCATCCGGCTTTGGAAAAAGGCGAGAATGTCTTTGAAGCGGACAAAGCCGCCGGGCGCGGTTGACGGATCATAGATCAGGATCGAACCGATATGCATCGGCGAATTACGCTGTTCAAACGCGACAAATGACGCGTCCATCCCCTGCAGTTGCTGCATTCGCCGCTCTCTCCACTGACCACGCCTCTTTTCGGGCGCTAGATTATGATGGGAGGCTAGCAGAGTGAATCGCGATGGCAAGCCGCCAGTTTCAGCGGTCTATTTCAGCGGCGGGTCACTGCCCGGTCCAGTTGCCAGGGCGCTTTTCGACAAAGGCGGCCATGCCCTCCTTCTGATCCGCGGTGCCGAACAGGCCGTGGAACAGGCGGCGTTCAAACGCGACCCCTTGCGCCAGCGTGGTTTCAAAGGCGGTGTTGACCATTTCCTTGCACGCCATTGCCGCCAGCGGGGCCATGCTGGCGATGGTTTCGGCGGTTTTCATCGCTTCATCGAGGAGTGCGTCAGCGGGCACGACGCGGGCAGCGAGGCCGGATGCTTCGGCCTCAGCGGCGGTCATCATCCGCCCCGTTAGGCACATCTCCATCGCTTTGGCTTTGCCGATGGCGCGCGTGAGGCGCTGTGAACCGCCCATGCCGGGGGTGACGGCGAGCTTTATTTCGGGCTGGCCGAATCTGGCACTGTCAGCGGCGATGATGAAATCTGCCATCATTGCGAGTTCGCAACCGCCACCGAGCGCAAAGCCGGATACCGCGGCGATCCACGGCTTTCGCGTGGCGGTGAGGCGGTCGTACCCTGCGAAAAAATCTCCGCCATACATCGCGGCAAACCCCTGGCTCGACATTTCCTTGATGTCGGCGCCGGCGGCAAAGGCCTTGGCTGAGCCGGTGAGCACGAGGCAGCGTTGGGCTGGGTCGGCGTCATAGGCGGCGAAGGCGGCGATCAGGTCGGTCAGGGTCTGGGTGTTCAGCGCGTTCAGCGCCTCGGGCCGGTTGAGGGTGACGAGCGTCACCGCGCCGCGCATTTCGGTGAGGATGGTGGCGTAGGTCATAGCGGAGTCCATTCTTCATCCGGAGGCAGCGGAGCAAATATATGATCGAGCAAGTCGTCGTTGACCTGGACCGCGGTGGGCGGATGCCAGCGGGGGCGATTATCCTTGTCGACAAGTACCGCCCGCACGCCTTCGAGGAAATCATGCATCATCACGACGCGCGATCCGATGGCATATTCCTGTTTCATTTCAGTTGCGAAGTCCGGCATATTCGCACCATCTGCGAGCTGGCGTAGCGCGACTTTCATCGTCTGGGGTGACTTGATGTCGAGCGTTGCTCGCTCCTTCGCCGCCCAGTCGCTGGTGTCGGTATCGAGTGCGGCGAGGATGTCCTCTAGCCGGTCAGATGCGAACAGGCTGTCAATTTGCTCGCGATGGTCAAGGATCCGCGCGGGTTGCGGTATGACGGCCAGATCGGCAAGGATCAGGGCGATTTCCGTGGGCGTTTCGGCGATCAGGGCTTTCGCTTCGTCTAAGCGGTCGGCGGAGAGATAGTGAGTCGCCAGTCCCAGTGCGAGGCATTCTGCGCCGTCGATCCGCGCGCCAGTGAGCGCCAAGAACACGCCGGTGCGGCCCGGCAGCCGCGACAGATACCAGCCGCCGCCAACATCCGGGAATAGGCCGATGCCGGTTTCGGGCATGGCGAAGCGGGTGTTTTCGGTCGCGACGCGATAGTCGCAAGGCAGGGCAAGGCCCACTCCGCCACCCATCGTGATGCCATCCATGAACCCGACGGTTGGTTTGGGATAGGTGAAGAGCAAATGGTTGAGCCGGTATTCGGCGTGAAAGAACGCGCGGGCGTCGACACCGTCCTTCGCCCCGCTCTCCGCGAGCATCCGGATGTCGCCGCCTGCGCAAAAGCCGCGACCTTCCGCATGATCGATCAGCACCGCCTGCACGGAAGTATCGTCGCACCAATCGAGCAGAGCCGCTGTCATCGCTTCGCACATCGTCAGGTTCAGCGCGTGCAGGGCGCTAGGACGATTAAGCCGAATGCGGGCAGTTTTGCCTTCAACAGCAGTGGCAACATCAGCCATAGTCACTCGCCTCTGCCAGCATCTAACACGTCCCAACGGTTACCGAATTTGTCCTGGAGCACTACCACCTTGCCATAGCTTTCGGTGCGCGGCGGCTCCAAAACTTCGATGCCTTTCCCGGCCCATTGCTCGACTGCGGCATCAAACCCGATCGCCTTGAGGAAGAAGGCGACAC
>JANOPV010000099.1:0-2603 GCA_031422035.1 Sphingomonas sp.
AGAAATGCGTCCGCGCGGGCGGCAAGCATAATGATCTCGACAATGTCGGCTACACCGCGCGGCATCACACCTTCTTTGAAATGCTGGGCAATTTCTCGTTCGGCGATTATTTCAAGGAACAGGCGATCACCCATGCGTGGACGCTGATGACCCGCGACTGGGGCCTCGACGCCGACCGGCTGGTCGTCACCGTCTATCACACCGACGACGATGCGGCGGCACTCTGGCGGCGGATAGCGGGCCTGCCGGATGATCGCATTATCCGCATCGCCACCAAGGATAATTTCTGGGCGATGGGTGACAACGGCCCGTGCGGGCCATGGTCCGAGATTTTCTATGATCATGGTGATCATATTGCCGGTGGTCCGCCGGGGTCGGCGGATGAGGATGGCGACCGTTTTGTCGAAATCTGGAACCTCGTTTTCATGCAGCATGAGCAGGAGGCGAACGCGATTGTCCGCGACCTGCCACGCCCGTCGATCGACACCGGCATGGGGCTGGAGCGGATCGCCGCGGTTATGCAGGGCGTCCACGACAATTATGATACCGATACGTTCAAGGCGCTGATCGAAGCCTCACAGGAGCTGTCGCACACCCGGGCCGAGGGCGCACAACAGGCCAGCCACCGAGTGATCGCTGACCATCTGCGATCCGCCGGGTTCTTGATTGCCGACGGGGTGCTCCCTGCCAATGAAGGGCGCGGTTATGTGCTGCGGCGGATCATGCGCCGGGCGATGCGGCACGCGCATCTGCTGGGCACCAAAGACCCGTTGATGCACCGGCTGGTGCCATCGCTGGTTGCGGAAATGGGTGCGGCCTATCCCGAACTGGTCCGCGCGCAACCGTTGATCGTCGAGACGCTGGAGCGTGAAGAAATCCGGTTCCGCCAGACGTTGCATAACGGCCTTAAGCTGCTCGACGACGCCACCGTCGGACTTGCCGCAGGCGCGACCCTCGCGGGCGATGTCGCGTTCCGGCTCTACGACACGTTCGGTTTCCCTTATGATCTGACCGAAGACGCGTTGCGCGCCCAAGGCATTGCGGTCGATCGCGCCGGGTTCGACGCGGCGATGGCCGAGCAAAAGGCAGCGGCGCGCGCCGCCTGGAAAGGCTCCGGCGCAGCGGCATCTGACGACATTTGGTACGACATTGCCGAACGCGTCGGCAGCACCGAATTCACCGGCTACACCGCAACCCAGGGCGAAGGTGAAGTCGTCGCCATCCTGCGCGATGGCGCGGAAATCACGACAGCGGCCGCTGGTGATGCGGTGACCTTGCTGACCAACCAGACGCCCTTTTACGGCGATAGCGGCGGCCAGATGGGTGACACCGGACGCATTTCTACGTCCGCTGGGCTGGCCGCGATGGTGACGGCCACCGCCAAACCGCTCGGGCGGCTGCATGCCCATGATGCGCAGCTCACCGCGGGCGCGGTGAAGGTCGGCGACGTTGTTCATCTCGCGGTTGACGCCGCGAACCGCGATCGGCTGCGAGCCAATCATTCGGCGACGCATTTGCTGCACGCGGCGCTGCGCAACCGGCTGGGTGCGCATGTCACGCAAAAGGGCAGTCTGGTTGCAGCAGACCGGCTGCGTTTTGATTTCTCGCATCAGGTTGCGCTGTCCGCTGAGGACATAGCGGCAGTAGAGGCTGAGGTGAACGCCGAGATACGCGGGAACCAGGCGGTGACGACCCGGCTGATGACGCCCGATGATGCGGTTGCCGCCGGTGCACTCGCGCTGTTCGGCGAGAAATATGGCGACGAAGTGCGGGTGCTCAGCATGGGCAGCGGTCCGGGCGGGAGCGATGCGGGCGGCGCGCATTATTCGGTTGAGCTGTGCGGCGGCACCCATGTCAACGCGCTGGGCGACATCGCGCTGGTGAAGATCACCAGCGAGGGCGCGGTATCGTCGGGCATCCGCCGGATTGAGGCGCTGACCGGTGAAGCTGCGCGGCATTATCTCAATCAGCGCGATGAGGCGGTAAAGGCGGTTGCGGCAACGCTGCGCACGAATCCGGACGACGTGCCCACGCGGGTTGCTGCGCTGGCCGAGCAACTGCGCAAGGCAGAGCGCGAGCTGGCCGAGGCGAAGAAGGCGATCGCCCTGGGCGGCGGCACCAGTCGAGGCATCGATTTTGCACGACCTGCGGGCGATACAGGCGGACCGCATATAGAAATGATCAACGGCATTCGGTTCAATTGTCGGATAGTGCAAGGTCTTGATCCCAAAGATTTACGGTCGACCGTTGACATGCTGAAGAAGGATATTGAGTCAGGTGTGGTCGTGCTGGTTGCGGTCAATGATGGCCGGGCGAGCGTGGCAACCGGGGTAACCAACGATCTTGCCGGGCGGGTAAGCGCGGTCGACCTCGTCAAGCTGGCGGTCGCGGCATTGGGCGGACAGGGCGGCGGCGGTCGGCCTGATATGGCGCAAGGCGGTGGACCCGATGGCGATGCCGCGCAGGCTGCTGTTGATGTCGTCAAAGCGGCGCTGGCGGGATGAGGCGCGCGGCGCTCCTGCTGGCGTTGGGCGCCACCGGGTGCGCGCCACCAGCAGCGGAACGGCGGCGGGAGGCCTTGGCTGAAGAACCCCGGATCACCC
>JANOPV010000100.1:0-2975 GCA_031422035.1 Sphingomonas sp.
CAGCCGCGCCTGAAACCGCCCTTTCCGGCAGGTGCAGGGCTTTATGGCTGCCCAACCACGGTCAACAATGTCGAGAGTATCGCGGTGGTGCCGACCATCTTGCGGCGCGGCGCGCCGTGGTTTGCGAGCTTTGGCCGTGAAGGGAACAAGGGCACCAAGCTGTTCCAGATTTCCGGCCATGTCGAGCGGCCGTGCGTCGTCGAAGAGGAAATGAGCATCCCGTTCCGCGAACTGATCGAGCGGCATTGCGGCGGCATTCGCGGCGGTTGGGACAATCTGCTCGCGGTCATCCCCGGTGGCTCGTCAGTGCCGCTGGTGCCCGCGCATGAGATCATGGACGCGCCGATGGATTTTGACGGGCTCAAAGCAGTCGGCTCCGGCCTCGGCACCGCTGCCGTCATCGTCATGGACAAATCGACCGACATCGTCCGCGCCATTTCGCGGCTGTCCTATTTCTACAAGCATGAAAGCTGCGGTCAGTGCACGCCGTGCCGCGAAGGGACGGGGTGGATGTGGCGCGTGATGGAGCGCCTGCGCACCGGCGATGCCGACGTATCTGAGATCGACACGCTCTATCAGGTGACCAAACAGGTCGAAGGCCACACTATCTGCGCGCTGGGCGATGCTGCGGCTTGGCCGATCCAAGGGTTGCTGAAGCATTTCCGACCCGAGATTGAGCGGCGGATCGGTGAGCGCAAGGCAGGCGACATGCTGGAGGCGGCGGAGTGACTCCTCGCCCCGCCTCCTTCGTCACCCTGAACTCGTTTCAGGGTCCATGGACTGCATTTGCAATGAGCACTGCGGTCGCGGCGAAGGTCGGCCCATGGATGCTGAAACAAGTTCAGCATGACGAAGTTTTTGAGGGGGCATCGGAATGACCGCCGTGTTTCGCGAACGACATCACGTGGACGGTGACTTCGCCGGACAGACCGAGCGCTACGAAATTTCACCTCATCCAGTGTCCGGTCTTTTTGAGCTTGGCGATCCACTGATTGGTGAAAAAAAACATCATAAGCCCAATGCAATCTTCACGGAGACAATTGACGCGGCGGTACACCTGATCCGCACTTACAATTTCTCGATACGAATGCGCGGCAACCTAACAAATCAGCGGAATCTCATTCGCGCTGAAGAAATTCAGGGGCTTTAAAATGCCTAAAGTCACCGTAGATGGCCTCGAGCTCGAAGTCCCCGCTGGCGCGACCGTCCTCCAAGCGTGCGAGCTGGCTGGCAAGGAAATCCCGCGCTTTTGCTATCATGAGCGGCTGTCCATCGCCGGCAATTGCCGCATGTGCCTCGTCGAAGTGTCCCCCGGCCCGCCCAAGCCGCAGGCGTCTTGCGCGCTGCCCGCCACAGAAGGCCAGGTGATCCGCACCGACTCCCCCATGGTCAAGCATGCGCGCGAAGGGGTGATGGAGTTTCTGCTCATCAATCACCCGCTCGATTGCCCGATCTGTGATCAGGGCGGCGAGTGCGATTTGCAGGATCAGAGCGTCGCCTATGGCAAGGGCCACAGCCGCTATGACGAGAATAAGCGCGCGGTGACCGAGAAATATATGGGGCCCATCGTCAAGACGGTGATGACCCGCTGCATCCAGTGCACGCGCTGTGTTCGCTTTGCCGAAGAGGTCGCGGGCGTGGAGGATATTGGCGCAATCGGGCGCGGTGAGAATATGCAGATCACCAGCTATCTCGAACGCGCGGTGGCGAGCGAGCTGTCGGGCAATGTTGTCGACCTGTGCCCGGTCGGTGCGCTGACGTCGAAACCCTATGCGTTTGAGGCGCGCCCGTGGGAGCTGACCAAGACGCCGGGCATCGACGTGATGGACGCGGTTGGCACCAATGTGCGGATCGACAGCCGCGGGCGGCAGGTGCTGCGCGTGCTGCCGCGTGTCAATGACGACGTGAATGAAGAATGGGCGCACGACAAGACGCGGCACCATGTCGATGGTCTGGTTGAGCGGCGGCTGGACCGGCCATGGGTGCGGCGCGATGGGAAGCTCGTGCCCGCGACGTGGAACGAGGCCTTTGCGGCAATTGCAGCGGTGGAGGCGGGATCGTCAGTTGCGGCCATCGCCGGTGATCTGGTCGATTGTGAGACAATGTTCGCGGCAAAGGCGCTGCTGGGGGCGCTGGGATCGTCGATGCTCGAAGGGCGGCAGACCGGACTGAAATACGACGTCTCATCGCTGAGCGCAGTCAATTTCAACAGCGGCATTGCGGCGGTTGAGGATGCTGATGTCATCCTGCTGATAGGCACCAATCTGCGCTGGGAAGCGCCGCTGATCAACACGCGGGTCCGCAAGGCGGCGTGGCGGCGCAAGGCGAAGGTGTTCGGCATCGGGCCAGAAGTTGATTTGACCTACAAGGTCGATTGGCTAGGCGATGACGCGGGACTGATCGCGAAACTGCCCAAAGCGGTTGTGGACGCTTTTGCCAGTGCCGAACGGCCGATGGTCATCCTGGGCGGCGGTGCGCTGAGTGTGCCGGGTGCGCAGGGTGCGGCACTGGCGCTAGTGAAAAGTCTCAAGCTGGTGCGCGAAGGCTGGAACTGCTTCAATGTTGTGCACATGGCGGCGAGCCGGATGGGCGGGCTGATGCTGGGCTATGCACAAGCTAGCGGGATCGCTGACATCGTTGCCGCCGAGCCCAAGCTGGCGTTCTTCCTTGGCGCGGACGAAGTGAACTTCGACAACTTCGCTGACTCCACCAAAGTCTATGTCGGTCACCATGGCGACAAGGGTGCGGCTGCTGCCGATATTATCCTGCCCGCAGCCGCATGGACCGAAAAGCCCGGCACTTATGTGAACACCGAGGGCCGCGTGCAGCAGTCGGAGCGCGCCATTTTCCCGCCGGGGGATGCGCGTGAGGATTGGGCGATTTTCCGGGCGCTTGCCGATGTGCTGGGTGTGTCGGTGGGCTTCGATAGTTTTGATGCGTGCCGCGCGGCGATGATCGCCGCGTTGCCTGCCTTG
>JANOPV010000101.1:0-2749 GCA_031422035.1 Sphingomonas sp.
TGCTGGTCTGGTTCGGGCTGCTGTTGGTCGCCATCTGGGCGGTGGCGAGCAATATTAGCGGGGTTGAGGCTGGCTGGAAATGGCTGCTACTGGTGGTTTCGGCGATTACCGGCAGCTTCATCCTGTGTGGCTTTTACATGATAAGCCCCAATGAAGCGGCGGCGATCCAGCTGTTCGGCACCTATAAGGGCACGGACCGGATGACGGGGCTGCGCTGGGTGCTGCCATGGCTGACGCGGGCCAAAATCGCGGTGCGCGCACACAATCTGATTTCCGACAAGATCAAGGTCAACGACCTGCGCGGCAACCCGATTGAGATGGCAGCGCAGGTCGTTTGGCGGGTGACTGATACCGCGCAGGCGCTGTTCGATGTCGAGGATTATAAGGCGTTCGTCATGGTCCAGATCGAGGCGGCGGTGCGCACCATCGGGTCACGCTACCCCTATGATGATTTCACCCATCAGGAGATCACCTTGCGCGGCAATCATGAACAGGTGGGCGCGGAACTCCGCGCCGAGCTGATCGCACGCCTGTCGGTCGCGGGCATCACGGTCGACGAATGCGGGTTTACCCATCTGGCCTACGCCACCGAAATTGCCGGCGCGATGTTGCGGCGGCAACAGGCCGAGGCGGTGGTCGCGGCGCGTAAAACCATGGTTGAAGGTGCCGTTGGCATGGTCGAAATGGCGTTAGAGATGCTGTCGGAGAAAAAGGTCGTCGAGCTCGACGATGAACGACGCGCGGCGATGGTCAGCAATTTGATGGTGGTGCTGTGCGGCGAACGCGATACGCAGCCGGTGGTCAACGCCGGATCGCTTTACTAGCGCGATACGCCGCTATGGCCGCCCCCAAGAAACCGTTCCCGCTCCGCCTCGACCCCGCATTGCACGCAGCAGTCGAGCGCGCAGCGGCGGGCGATCTGCGCAGTGTGAACGGCGAAATCGAGTTTCTGTTGCGCGAGGCATTGGCCAGGCGCGGAGTGCGCGTGGTGGTGAGCGCCACGCCCCGGCGCGGACGACCGCCAGCGGCAATGAAGGAGGGGTCGGGCTATGAGTGACAGCGACATGTTACGCCGAAACCGCAGCAGCCTCTCGATAATTCGCCATATCCCATTCCGGCCAGCGCGCCTGCGTGCGCGCCAGGGTCGTCGGCGTCCAGAACGGATTGCCGGGTAGCGGGATGCCGAGGCAGGCGAGCTGCTGCGGGTTCGCCGCCTTGATCAGCACGTTCCAAGGGCGCAGGAAATGGAACGGCCACGCGGTCCAGCCGATCATGTCGTTGCCCGCCGCCTTGTAACTGGCGGTGATCGTATAGCGGTGCCCGCCCGGCCGGGTCAGGTTGGTGCCGCGATGATAGACATCGATGCCATAGGCAAAGATCGACCCCGCTGGCGCTGCGCCGGAACGTTCGACCGCTTTCAGAGCAAATTGCGTCTGATGGCCGAACCCCGTCGGCACCGCATGATCGAACGACAGCGCCGCGCGGTTCAATGTACCGCCGCCCGCCGACTCTTCAGGGAGCACCGTGCGGTGCGGGCCGGTGATCGGGTCCGAATCCGGATTGGCGACATAATGGATCGCACCCAGATCATCGGTCACATCGGTGACATAGATCATGAAATTGATGGTGCGGTCCGCCGCCTGGTCGCCGGGGACGGTCAGCGTATGGTTCTTGAAATCACAGTGGAACGGCTGATCATAATCAGCCTCCCCCGTGAATTTCGCCCAGGCATCGCATTGGTAGAGGCGGACATCGTCGGTGCCGAGTGCCGCCTGGGCAAAGGCAATCAGCCGCTCGTCGAGGCCGATCAGATTAACCGCCGCCGATCCGGCAAACGGCAGATGCTGGTAGTTGCGAAACTGGGCGGGATCGAAAATGCCGACGTCGCCGGGAGATTTACGCACCAGCGCCGCATCGCCGCTGTCCGATGACTGCCGATCACCCAGACCGAATATCTGGTCGCAGTCGGCGCGCACGGCGGCGATATGATCGGGCGTAAAAAACCGGTCGAGCACCACTGCGCCATCCCGGTGCCACTGCGCGAGCGCTGCATCGATCCTGTCGCCGGTGGTCAATGTTTCCGCCATGATGAATTCATGGGCAACACGGGGCCGAAACACAAGCCCGCGATGGACACATCCGGCCCAAAGCCGGTTGCCCCCGATTCGCATCATCGCTAAGGCCCGTCAGCAACATGACCATTGCCAGCCCCATCCGCCCAGTGCTCGTCGCCCCATCCATCCTGTCCGCCGATTTCGCGCGGCTGGGCGAAGAAGTGCGCGCGATTGATGCCGCCGGGGCCGACTGGATCCATGTCGATGTGATGGACGGGCATTTTGTGCCAAATATTACGATTGGCCCGGCGGTAGTGAAGGCGCTGCGCCCGCACAGCGCCAAGCCGTTCGATGTCCACCTGATGATTTCGCCGGTTGATGCCTATCTGGAGGCCTTTGCCGCGGCGGGCGCGGACATTATTTCGTTCCACCCCGAGGCCGGGCCGCATCCGCACCGGACGGTGCAGGCAATCAAGGCATTGGGCAAGCAGGCGGGCGTGGTGCTCAATCCCGCGACCCCCGCAAAGATGCTCGATTACTTGATCGACGAGGTCGACCTGGTGCTGGTGATGAGCGTCAATCCAGGTTTTGGCGGACAGAGTTTCATCACCAGCCAGCTGCGCAAAATCGCCGCCATCCGGACGATGATTGACAAGAGTGGGCGCGACATTCGGCTGGAGGTTGATGGCGGGGTG
>JANOPV010000102.1:0-4728 GCA_031422035.1 Sphingomonas sp.
GGCAATGATCAGCTGCAGACTGTCACTCAACTGATGGGTGTAGTTGCCGCCAGCTGAGATTGCCCAAGTGGGAATGCCAGCTGGACGGCGACCAGTCAGATCGGTCGGCACCACGGAAAAACTGCCGGGCACCAATGTGGATGCGCCCGGGAAACTGTCATACTCAGCATCCAGATAGGTCATCGCCATCGTGAAGTTCAGTTCCCGGCTAGGCGAGATCGTCGCGTCAAATTCGACCCCGCGCACCGACTGTTCCGGGGCATTACCAAGGACAAAGCCGGTGCCGGTAAAGATATTGCTCTGGAATCCGCGCAGCCGCTGGTCAAAAATTGCCATGTTGAAGGCAAAACCTTCAAACTGACCCTTTAGACCAAACTCAATGACTCGTGCATTTTCCGGATCAGCAAAGCGCGAACCCGCCGTCAGGTTGTTTGGCAGATTGGCACCCAACGCGGTACGAATGGGCGAAGGCGCAGGTGCTGGAACGGCAGCTGGTGAACCCGGAATAAAGTCTCTCGGGAACGGTCGGCTGTCCGTCGACAGGTTAAGTGAAGACGCCTTAAATCCAGTCGCATAAGTTATGTAGGCGTTAAAATTGTCGTTGATCTCGTAAGCCGCACGGATGGTGTAGGTAAATTCGCTATCGTTAGTCCGGCCCGTTTCCACCGCATTGGGATAGTTGAGGAAGCCTGGCAGAAATTGTAGCGGCCGGAAACCGAGGAATGGGTTGCAGTTAACACCGACGGTGGTTGTGGTGCCACCGCACGGTTGCGTGCGCGCTGCTGGCAGAAACCCGGCATTGGCACCCGTCTGCACGAGGTCAATGGTTGAGAAGGTATCGGTTGTCGTGTTGTTCGATGCCGACGTCTTTCTGTCGTTGGTATAATTGCCGCCCAAGGTCAGGGTCAGGCCATCGAATGGCTCGAAGTCAAGCTGGCCGAACAGCGAATAAGCGGTGTTGCCATAATCATAATTCTCGAACCGCCCCAGACCTTGCGAACCAAAGGGCCGCACGGTTGCGGGAATGCCGTTCAGAAAACGCAGCGTCGCTTCGTTGGCGATATAGCCCCCACCCGACAGCAGATTAGCGTAGTTGCGGAAATCGCGACCAAAGGTCAGCGACGCCTCAACATCGATGTTCTCACGGAAATAGAAGCCGCCGATGAGGAAGTTCAGCGGTCCGTCAAAGTCCGACGCCACCCGCGCTTCAAATGTGTAGGTGTCGATCGACGTGTCCGACACGTTCGACCCGATCAGGTCGGCGCTGGTGAAATCCGAATCCTGATTGGTCAGGCTGCGCACCGCCCGATAGGCGCCGATGGCAGTGAAATCGAGCGGGCCGGTTTCCCAATTTACTTGGCCTGAAAAGCCGTAATTCTCGATCCGGTTCGACGAATCGAAATTCAGTGCACTGGTCAGCGCCAGTGGCTGGTTAGAAATGATCCGGCCACCGAGACCGCGCACCGCATTGCCGGTCGGGCCATCTACGACGTTGACGACGGCACAGCAATTTTCGTTAATGTTATCATAATCCGCAATCAGGCGGATTTTGAAGTCTTCGCTGGGCTCGAACAGGATCGAGGCGCGAACACCCCAGCGATTACGTTCATTCTGGCGATTGTTCAGGACCACATCCTGCACATAACCATCGCGGCTATTGTAGTTGCCACCCAGGCTGAAGGCGATGGTCTCGGTGAGCGGACCGGTGATGTTGGCGCGCGCCACGATCGCGTTGTAATTGCCATAAGAAAGCTCTGCTGAACCACCAAAATCAAATTGTGGTTCGCGGGTGACAATGGAAATGATCCCCGCCGACGCGTTCTTGCCGAACAGGGTCGATTGCGGCCCACGCAACACTTCGACGCGCTGCACATCGGGCAAATCGCCAATCTGTGAGGCCGAGCGTGAGCGATACACACCGTCGATGAACACGCCGACTGATGGCTCGATCCCGGCGTTGTTCGCGCCATTACCAAAGCCGCGGATGATAAAATTGGTGTTGGCCGAGCTTTGCAGCTGACCGACCCTGAGCGACGGAACCAGCGTTTGCAGGTCAAGGAGATCGCGCACCTGCGCCCGCTCGATCGCTGCCGCTGACGTCACGGAAACCGCGATGGGCGTTTCCTGCAACGTTGTCTCGCGCTTACCGGCAGTCACGATAATATCGTTGCTGTCGTCCGACGCTTCTTCAGCAGCGTCTGCTGCGCCGCCGGCGGTCTGTGCAAAGGCTGGCGTGCTCATCGCTGCAAAAGCGACGCCCGTCATCAGCGTGCGGGTCACTAGCATATGTGTATAACGCATAAATCTCTCCCAAGATCCCGAAGCGGCTGGATGCGTTCCAACGCGCCATTATGTGCAGCATCGCTTTTGAATGCTTTCATCGTTGGTTGTGCGGCGACCAGTGCGCTAGGTCAACGCTGATATCCCACGAAATGCAGGCCGGGCGATTGCGTGGCATTTGTGCAACAGCACGGCGCTCAGATGCCGGCATACCATTGGTAACCGGCACGATCCTCCCACAGGCCGCCTTTACCCCCGTGCAGTCCCGAAAGACTGTCGCGAACCTCCACACGCATCACAAATTTCGCCTGCTTATAGCCCAATTGCCGTTCGACCCGGAGCCGGAGCGGCGCGCCATGGCCGGTCGGCAAGCGCCCGCCGTTCATCCCCCAGGCAAGGATTGTCTGCGGGTGGGCAGCATCAGCGAGGTCGATGGACTCATAATAGGGCGCGCCGCTGAAATCGTCGGCGCAGTGAAAGGCGACGAAGCGCGCATTGGCGCGCAAACCAGCCACCGGCAAAATCGCAGCAAGCGGCGTGCCGGTCCATTGGCCAATCGCGCTCCACCCCTCGACACAGTCATGCCGGGTCGTCTGCGTGCGCGACGCCATACCCATCAAATCGGCCAGGCTGAGCGCCAGCGGCCGTTGCACCAGCCCGTCGACAATAAGCCGCCAGTCGACGAAATTCGTAGCGAGGTGTCGAGCATAACCGTCGCCGCGCGGCATCCGGTTGCCGTTCATGCGAAACACCGGTGATCGGTCGGCAAAATCATATTCGCGGGCCAGCGCCTGCCCACCGATCAATCGCTGCGCGCGGTAATGCACCCCTTCGGCATTGGTCAACACACCGGGCACCGCATCGCAGCCGCCAAGCAACAGCCCGGCCCCGCCGAGGCCCATCGTGCCAAGCAAGGCCCGGCGCGGCAGCAGAGGCGCGGTCATGAGGCATTCTCCAACATCGTTGCAGGTGGCTCTGGCGCATGCGGCACCCGATACCAACCGGTCAGCATTGACCGCACCTGATTGATTGGTCCCGCGAGCAGCACCATCAGCAGATGGACCACGACAAATCCGAACAGCAGCCACATCGTGATGAAGTGCACCGACCGTGCCGACTGCCGCCCGCCGAACATGTCCGTCACCCACGGCCACGCCGCATCGACACCCGGGGACATGCCGAGACCGGTGATAATCATCAGCGGGATCATCACGAAAACAACTGTAAAATAACTGATCTTTTGCAACCCATGGTAGCGTAACGCGGCTAACCCATGCGGAAAGCGCAGCCGCGCATGGTCTTTGATGTCCTGCCACACATTCCCCGGCGCGACATCAGCCAGCCGGAGGCCAAGGTCGCGATGAGCGTGGCGCGCTCGCCCAAATATCGCCCACAACAGGAACAGCGTGAACGGTACTGCAAATAGCCAGGCCAGCGCCAGATGCCACAACCGTGCGCCGGCCAGATCATAGTGTCCCGGCAGCGTGATCCAGCGGGGAAAGGCCCGGCGCTCAATCTGTCCCTGCGGCCCGATTGATCGGCCCAGCACGCCGGTCGTCGGCACCTCAGCCCCGCCAACCCGCAAATAGCCGCGATTGCCCTGCCCGCCGATTTCCAGCCATGCCGGATCAGGATTGGCCCCATAATGCCCCCAATAGAGCCGTGGATGCGCGTTGAAAATCATCAGCCCGCTCATGAACAGACCAAGGATCACTGCGGCGTTCAGCCAATGCCACAGCCGCACCGGCAGCTGGTGGCGATAGACGCGCATTGAAATGGCGACCGTAGTGTCGACCTCGATAGCGACTTGGTCGTCGCTTTGGATGGTTGCATCAGTGGTCATCGACTGCCCATTTTTTCGATCTTGCACGATACATGGTTCGCACCACGCCACCAAATTGTTACGAGCAGATGTCAGCGCCCCGCCAGAGGACGCGTGAGGACGAGGGAGTGCCGTAAGTGACCGCCGCTATCTTAGCCGACGCCCGCATCATTGTCATCGACGCTGGAACCACATCGGTCCGCGCCATGCTGTTTGATGGCGTGGGTGCCTGTCTGGGCACTGCCCAGCGCGCCCTCACCCAATATTACCCCGCACCCGGCGAAGTCGAGCATGACGCAGAGGAAATCTGGCAATCTGCGCTCGCCTGTACACTCGAAATGGTCGCGCTGGCGGGCGGTGCAGTCCATGTTGCGACAATCGGCATCACCAACCAGCGGGAAACGGTCGTGTTCTGGGACCGCAGCAGCGGTGCGCCGCTTGCCCACGCCATCGTCTGGCAGGACCGCCGCACTGCGGATCGATGCGCCGCGCTCAAAGCCGCCGGCCACGAAGCTGCCGTCACCGCCAAGACCGGCCTCCTCCTAGACCCCTATTTCTCAGCCACCAAAATCGGCTGGGCAATGGAGGCCTGGCCCGCGCTCTCGGCAGCCGGCGACAGACTTGCC
>JANOPV010000103.1:0-7870 GCA_031422035.1 Sphingomonas sp.
GCATCTTCTATGCCAAGGCCGATGGTAGCCACCTCGAGGAAGTGATCTTCCCGAGTTTCAACCCCAATGGCATCGGCCTCTCCCCCGACGGCACGATGCTCTATGCCGCCGAAACCTATACCTGCCGGTTGACCGCGTTCAAAGTGACTGCGCCAGGCAAAGTCGACCAGACCGCTGGCGTTGGCGGGCCAGGCATCCCGCTCTATCGCCCCGCCGGCTAAAAATTCTTCGACAGCCTGGGCGTTGAGGAATGCGGTAATATCTGTGTGGCCACCATCGGCGAATGTGGAATCAGCGTGATTTCACCGGCAGGCGAATTGGTCGATTTCGTGCCCACCGATGACGTGTTTACCACCAACATCTGTTGGGGCGGGCCGGATATGCGCACCGCGTATGTTACGCTGTCGGGGACCGGGCGGCTGGCGGCAATCCCTTGGCCGCGGCCGGGCTTGGCGTTGCAATATTGATTTTTCACCATCCGTCATTGTCGCCTTCGCGGGAACGACGATCAAGAGGACAAATTTATGACGACCCGTTGGACCATATCCATTGACCGCGACGATATTCGCGCCGCGACGGTCGAGGCGCTGGCCCCCGCCGCACTGGCCGAGGGCGAGATCGAAGTTGCCGTCGACAGCTATGCGATGACCGCCAACAACGTCACCTATGCGGTGTTCGGCAAGCCGGCGGGCTTGTTCGGAAACGATCAAGGTTATTGGGATTTCTTTGGCGAGCGCGACACCCCAGCGCGGCTGCCCGTGTGGGGGTTTGCGACCGTTACCCAGAGCATGGTCGAGGGCATCGCGGTGGGTGATCGCTTTTACGGTTATTATCCGATGGCGAGCCATGCGGTGCTGCGCCCGGCGCGGGCCGGAGCGAGCGGGTTTCTGGACGTCACCCAGCGCCGCACAACGCTGCCGGTGATTTATAACCAGTATCAGCGGATCGAGGCGCTGGGTGATTATCGGCCCGAGCATCATGACCAATGGCCGGTGTTCCGCCCTCTATTTCTGACCGGCTGGCTGATTGCCGATCAGTTTGCGGATGAGGGCGATTATGGCGCGGCGCAGATTTTGATTGCCAGCGCATCAAGCAAGACCGCTATCGGGCTGGGCCATAGTGTCGGAGCACGGGAGGGAGCACGCCCCCGGACCATCGGCTTGACGAGCCCGGGCAGCGTCGCGGCGCTGGCGGCAACCGGCGTGTATGACGAGGTTGTCGGCTATGATGCGATTGCCACGCTCGACCCGAGTATCGCCAGCGCGCTAGTGGACATGGCGGGCAATGCCGAGGTGTTCGGCGCGGTCCATCGGCATTTCGGCGACGCGCTCAAAAAATCCATCATCGTGGGCAAATCTCATTGGGAGTCTGAAGGTGGCTTTGGCGGCGGAGAACGCCTGCCTGGCCCCCCGCGCGAAGGGTTCTTCGCGCCCGCACGCAGCGAAAAACGACTGGCCGACTGGGGCGGCGCGGGCTTTGCCAAAGCAATCGGCGCGGCCTGGCTGGGCTTTATGGAGCGCGCGCCGGCGCTGGCGCGGATCGATGCGCGCGAGGGTGGGGCGGCTGCGCTGGCGGCTTATCAGGAAATGCTGTCTGGCACGGCCGATCCCAAGACCGGGATCATCATCCGCCCGTAAACGTGGCTGGCACGCTCAATTCATCAGCAACAGGGGCCGCGCCGCGGCATCGATGGCAAAGCGGGTGACGCCGCCGAACAACAGTTCGCGCAACCGGCTGTGGCCATAGGCACCCATGACCGTCAGCGTCGCGCCGAGCTCATCCCCATAAGCGACCAGTGCCTCCTCCACCGTTGCCGGGCCAGATTCGCGCTCATGGGCCACGGCGTGGATGTCGTGGCGAGACAGATAGGCAAGCGCGTCGGTCGCCGGGAACGCGACATCGCGCTCGGCGATGGTGACCACATGCACCGTCGACGCCAGCCGCAACAGCGGCACGGCGGCGCGCAGGGCGTGGGCCCCCTCATAACTGCCGTTCCAGGCGACCATCGCCACCCCGGTTGGATCAAAGCGAACCCCATGCGGCAGCGCCAGAACTGGTGTCCGCCCAGCGATCGCCACTGCGCCAACCGGCGGCCGGGTGCCCAGCGGCGGCACGGCATCGCCCAGCGACATGATGACCAGATCAGCGAGACGGGCGCTGCTGACCAGCGCGTCGACCAGATCAGCTTCACTGGTCTCAACCGACCACGGCACATCGTCGCGGGCGAGACGAACTGACATGCTCTCAACCAACGTATCAGTGCGGGCGCGCACTGAGTCCATGATGTCGGTGAGCACATAGCTGCCGCCAAACGGATCCATTGTCACGTAGGCGGCGACCGGCGTGTTGATGTGGAGCGTCACATGCCCGCCGAGCGCGCGGGCGATAGCGAGGCCGGAATCGACCCGCTCATCGGCATTATCGTCATGGCCGGCGTGGATGAGAATGGCGCGCATGATGTGGCCTCCTGCGGGTGGTGCCCGTCGGATCGGCTGATCCGCCTTTGCAACACTGCTAGCATAATGCGCCGGAGCCGGGGTTCGATCCATGACATTCGTCAAATATTCCCGCGCCGCTGTGCACCCCGTTGCCCGGCACGCGCCGCTATCCTATGACCCACGCGATAACCGATAAGCGCAAGGGCCGGTGAACAATGAACAAACTCTTCCCCGATGCCGCCGCGGCGCTCGACGGCCTGCTGACCAACGACATGCTGATAGCAGCGGGCGGGTTTGGCCTGTGCGGGATTCCCGAACGGCTGATCGATGCGATTGTTGCGAGTGGTGTCACCGGGCTGACGGTCGCCAGCAACAATGCCGGGATTGACGGCGAAGGGCTGGGGAAACTGCTCCGCACGCGGCAGATCAGGAAAATGATCTCCTCCTATGTTGGCGAGAACAAGGAATTTGAACGGCAATATCTGGCGGGTGAGCTGGAGGTCGAATTTTGCCCGCAAGGCACGCTGGCGGAGCGGATGCGCGCCGGGGGTGCAGGTATTCCTGGGTTCTATACCAAGACCGGCGTCGGCACTTTGGTCGCCGAGGGCAAGCCAGTGATGATGTTTGACGGCCCCGGCGGCCCTGAGGAGTTCATCCTCGAACGCGGTATTTTCGCGGACCTTGCCATCATCAAGGCATGGAAGGCGGACGAGAGCGGCAATCTGTGCTTCCGCAAAACCGCGCGCAATTTCAACCTGCCCGCCGCCACCTGTGGGAAGATCTGCGTGGTTGAGGTGGAAGAAATCGTGCCCGTCGGCACGCTCGATCCCGACGCCATCCATCTGCCCGGCGTCTATGTCCAGCGCATGATCATCGGCGCGCCGTACGATAAAAAGATCGAGTTCCGGACAGTGCGGGAAAGGGAGGCGGCGTGATGGGCCGCCGGTGGATCGGGCGGTGGATGATTGCGGTGTCAGCGCTGCACACGCTGTTTGGCATCGTTGCCTTTGCCCCCGTGCTGCAATCAATGGCTAGCAGCGGCGTCTGGAACAGCGTTGGCGCCGATCCAATGCGCGGTGCAGTCGCTTGGTTCCTGCTTTGCGGTGGCTTCATGCTGATTAGCGGCCTTGCGGTCGATGCTGGTGAGCGCAGCGAAGGCGATTTTTCCTTTGTCGCCATCGGCTGGAGCCTGCTGGCGGTGACGGCCATCACCATTATCCTGATGCCAGTCTCGGGCGCATGGCTGTTTCTGCCGCCTGCCATTGCCATGATCCGGCGCAGAGTACCCGTCGCATGATGGCGCGCAACCCATGGCTGATCGCCGCCGCGTGGATGAGCGTGGCGGCAAGCCTCCTTCATATCGCCTGTATCCTCGGCGGCCCCTCTTGGTATCGCTTCTTTGGCGCAGGTGAGGAGATCGCCCGCGCGGCGGAACGCGGATCGCTCTTCCCGGCGCTGCTGACTTTTGGCATTGCTACCGTGCTTGCTGGTTGGGCGCTCTACGCATTTGGCGCCGCGGGCATCGGCTGGCGACCTCCCCTGGCGCGCACGGCGCTAATCGCTATTTCGGTGGTGCTGCTGCTGCGCGCGCTCGTCGGATTGGTTCCCGGCCTGTTTCGCCCAGATCTCTCGACCGCCTTTCTCGTCTGGTCGTCGCTTGTCTGCCTTGCGATGGGTGTCTGCTTCGCCATCGGCACCTGGCAGGCTTGGCCGCAACTCTCTCAAGCGAGGACAATTCCATGACCACCCATGATGGCCTGAGCCCCGAAAGCCCTGCTGGGGGCTGGACCCGCGACCAGATGGCCGCCCGCGCCGCGCAGGAATTGCAGGATGGCTATTATGTCAATCTCGGCATCGGCATCCCGACTTTGGTGGCGAACCATATCCCGGCGGGGATGGACGTAACGCTGCAATCCGAAAACGGGATGCTAGGCATTGGCCCGTTCCCGTTCGCGGGAGAGGAGGACGCCGACCTCATCAATGCGGGCAAACAGACGATCAGCGAGCTGCCACAGACAGCCTATTTCGACAGCGCCGCGTCGTTCGCGATGATCCGCGGCGGGCATATCGACCTGACGGTATTGGGTGCGATGGAGGTGGCGCAAAATGGCGACATCGCCAACTGGATGGTGCCGGGCAAGATGATCAAGGGCATGGGCGGAGCGATGGATCTGGTCGCTGGCGTCAAGAAGATCATCGTCGTGATGGAGCATTGCGCCAAGGATGGCAGCCCCAAATTCATCCCGGCCTGCACGCTGCCGCTAACTGGGCGCAATGTCGTGGACATGATTATCACCGACCTCGCCGTGTTCCACCGGCCGGATCACAGCGCACCGTTCCGCCTGCTGGAGCTGGCCGATGGGGTTAGTGTTGACGAGGTTAAGGCGAAAACGACCGCCAGTTTCCTGGCCGAGCTGCCGCATTTCTAATCGATAGCTTCGCGAAGCTTGGCCCGGCCGTCCTTCAACTGACGGCGCAGATCGGCCTTGAGCGCGGCGGGATCACGCGCGAGGACAAAGCCGAAGCTGACGCCGCCTTCTTTGCTGGCGGTCGCGTGATGGAGTTTGTGCGCCTGCACCAGCCGCTTGGCATAACCGCGTTTCGGCACCCAGCGGAAAAAGCGCTGATGCACCAGCCCGTCGTGGATCAGCGTATAGATAACCCCGTAGACGGTGATGCCCATCGCCACCCACCACAAGCCAAGCGAATAATAATAGCCGTAGGTGAACAGGCCGATTGCCACCACCGCACCGACGATGCCGAACAGGTCGTTTTTCTCCAGCACATTGGTGTGCGGCTCATGATGGTCGCGGTGCCAGCCCCAGCCCGGTCCGTGCATGATATATTTATGCGCCGCCCAGGCAACGCCCTCCATCGCGGCAACCGTAGCCAGAACGATCAGGATTTTATCGAAGACGGTCATGCGCCAGCTCGTTCCCGCAGATAGGCATGATGCCGCGCCGGCAGCGCCCACCATGGGGTGCCGGGCGACAGATGATGTTCGTGATGATAGCCGAAATGGAAACAGCTGAACAGCGACCACAGCGGTCCAAAATCATTGGACCGCGCATTGTGCCGATCGACAAAGCCCGCCCCCGCCCCAGCCGCGCCATCATGCCGATGCGGGCGATAGGTGCCGAAATAAAACAGCTGCAGCGACGAAGCTATGGCAGGAAAGCCATAAAGCAGGACGATGTTGAGCATCGGCACGTCAAGCAGCAGCCAGTAACTGAGCACCACCGCCCACACCCACGCCATCGACAGCGGCCCGAAATAGCGTTTGAGGAACAACCCGTACCAGGGCCAGAAATCGCGCGGATTATCGGCGTTGAAATCGGGATCGCCCGCGGTGCCGACATGGCGGTGATGATCGAAATGGGCGTCGCGCATCCGCGCCCAGCCGAACCCCGCATAGAGAAACAAAAGCACTGCGCCCACGCCCTGCCCCAGACGCGGCGCGGCGGGCGCCAAGCTGCCATGCATCCCATCATGCGCGACGATGAACAGGCCGACCGAGAGCCAGCATTGCAGGGCGAAAATGAACGGTACGAGCACCCAGTTCGACCCATCAATCCGGAAGCTGAACATCGCCCACAGATGCACGGCTAGGAACGTGCCGAAAATCAGCGCGGCGAGGCTGAGGCCGATGAAGGTCTGGCGGGCGGGAGTCATGGTGATTGCTATACACATTCAACAGGCATGTGGGAATTGGGGTCGCTGCAACGTCGGGGGGGGGCAACCTCCGACGTGAGACGCCTCGCTTTGCAGTTGCAGCACGGCGAGCCTGAGCGACTTTGACGTTGTATGATTGGACGGTTTCTTGCACAATAAACTTGCCGTCTTTACGTCATAAAGACTTCGAGGCGGTTGTGTGTGAAGGGGCAAGCGGTGAAGATTTTCATTAGTTGGAGTGGCGAACGAAGCAAGGCGCTTGCAGCATCGTTGAAAGAGTGGCTCCCTTCGGTCTTGCAATACGTCCAACCTTGGATGTCATCATCCGATATTAACTCTGGCGAGCGCTGGAGCAGCGTGATTGCAACGCAACTCCAAGAAACTAATTTCGGAATTCTCTGCGTAACTAAGGAAAATTTGGAAGCCCCGTGGTTGCTGTTTGAAGCCGGCGCGTTAGCCAAATCGATGCAAGAAGGTCGTGTTATTCCTTTGCGGCTTGATGTTGAGCCCAGCGACATATCGGGCCCGCTAGAACAATTTCATTCGGAAAAGGCTGACGCCGATGGCGTGAGAAAACTTCTGACAAGTTTGAACTCGTCGTGGGCTACGCCAGTTGCCGATGATGTTCTGCAGAATGTGTTCGATCCCATGTGGGCAGTGCTTCAAAGGAAAATAGAGGCTATCCCGGCAAGCGAGGCGGCTCATAAAAAATCTAGGCCGCAAGCTGAAATTCTGGAAGATTTGGTCTCCAACGTACGGAATATGGATATCCGCCTTCGTGACACGATGGATGACGAGCCGCTTTCGCGTCGAAGATCTCGACGGAGGATGCATCCAGGAATGATGATGGAATTCGCGCATTTTATTGGTGCCCGGCGAAATGATCCGATTCAACTATTAGTATCGGCAAGCATGTTCAAAGATGATCTACCTTGGTTGTATGAGCTCGCGCTTGAGGCATATCGAAGCCTCAGAGGTAGCAATGTCAGCGAATCGAAGCGTGCACTGGGCCAATATCGCAAGGCCGTCGAGGCGCTGCGTGAGGGACCCTTCATAGATATGCTCGGGATCGACAGCAAAATGGGATATATGATGCTGCGTGACACGTTGGAGTTTCTCCCAATGATGGATCACTCTGATCGTGAAATGATCGATGTTGAGCCGAAGCCCGTTAGAACCAGGAAAAAGGCGACGTTCTGAGATCGCGATCATTTTGCATCGTTCGCACGCGACGCTATTGCACTCCGCATGACCCAGCCCCGCACCCTCTATGAAAAAATCTGGGACGCGCATGTCGTCTCGCAGCGCGAAGATGGCACCGCTTTGCTCTATATCGACCGGCATCTGGTGCATGAGGTAACCAGCCCGCAGGCGTTTGCGGGGCTGGCCGCGACCGCTCGCACCGTCCGCCGCCTTGACCTCACGCTCGCGGTGCCGGACCATAACCTCCCCACCACCCCGCGCGTTGACGCGGCGGGCAACCGCCTGCCCATCGCCGATGCCGATAGCGCGGCGCAGCTCGCGGCGCTGGAGGCCAATGTGGCGACGTTCGGCGTCCCCTATATCGGCGCAACTGACGCGCGGCAGGGGATTGTGCATGTTGTCGGGCCGGAGCAAGGCTTCACCCTGCCCGGCACGACGCTCGTCTGCGGGGACAGCCATACGGCGGCGCATGGCGCACTCGGCGCGCTGGCGTTTGGCATTGGAACCAGCGAGGTTGAGCATGTGCTGGCGACGCAGACCCTCTGGCTCGCGCCCGC